>JASFIY010000205.1:0-4970 GCA_050122415.1 Desulfobacteraceae bacterium | reverse complement strand
CCGGTTGCCCGCTGGGAAACCGCATTCCGGACTGGAACGACGAAGTCCACCAAGGCCGCTGGGAGGCCGCCTTCAAGCAGCTCATGGCCACCAACAACTTCCCGGAGTTCACCGGCCGGCTCTGCCCGGCGCCCTGCGAGGAGGCCTGTGTCCTGGCCATCAACGCCCCGGCCGTGACCATTGAACAGATCGAGAAAACCATCATCGAAAAAGCCTTCGCCCGGGGTTGGGTCCATCCGCTGCCACCGACCCGGCGCACCGGCAAACGCGTGGCCGTGATCGGCTCCGGGCCGGCCGGACTGGCCTGCGCCCAGCAGCTCAATACCGCCGGGCACACGGTCACCGTCTTCGAACGCGACGCCCGGCCGGGCGGCCTGTTGCGATACGGGATCCCCGACTTCAAGCTGGAAAAGCACTTCCTCGACCGGCGCATCGACCTGATGCTGCAGGAGGGCATTTTTTTCAGCACCGGCATCCAGGTCGGCGTCGATGTGACCGGCGATGCGCTGGTTGCCGACTTCGATGCGGTCGTACTTTGCACCGGCAGCACCCGGCCGCGGGACCTGCCCGTGCCGGGCCGCGACCTCGAAGGCATCCACTTCGCCATGGAATTTCTGGTCCAGCAGAACCGGGCCTTGGCCGGTGAGGTGGCCGTCCCCGGCATTAGTGCCCGGGGAAAACAGACCATCGTGATCGGCGGCGGCGACACGGGCAGCGACTGCATCGGTACCAGTCATCGCCAGGGAGCCTGCCGCGTGGTCAATTTCGAGCTCCTGCCCCAGCCGCCCGAAGACCGGCCGGCATCCCAACCCTGGCCTTACTGGCCCATGCGCCTCAGGACCAGCAGCAGCCACGAGGAGGGCGGCAGCCGTCACTGGAATATTCTCACCAAGCGCTTCATTGGCACGCAGGGACGAATCACCGCTCTGGAAACCGTCGCCGTGGAATGGATCGAAGAGAACGGCCGTCCCGTGCGCTTTACGGAAATCGCCGGCTCCGAAAACGTCTGGCCGGCCGACCTGGTGCTGTTGGCCATGGGCTTTGTCGGCCCCGAAGCGGACACCGTCGTGGCCCAGCTGAACCTGGCGCTGGACGCACGTGGCAGCCTCCAAACCGGCAGCGATTACATGACGTCGCGGCCCGGCATCTTCGCCGCCGGCGATGCCCGCCGCGGCCAGTCCTTGATTGTCTGGGCCATCTCCGAGGGGCGCGAAGCGGCACGGGCAGTGGATCTTTTTCTCATGGGGAAAAGTGAGCTGCCCACAAAGGGCTGCTGTGATTTGCCCCGCCCATAGCGGAAAAATGGTGTATCCCCTTGTCGTGGATATGCTCGAAAGAAGCGGGGCAGCATACCGTCTGCACTCGCATCCGCCGCTCACCACGGTCGAAGAGGCCTTCGTCAAGGCGCCCCGCCTCACCCACAACCTGCTCAAGACCGTCGTGTTTCGCATCCAGGCGGGCGACTGGGTCCTGGCGGCGGTAGCCGGCGAATGTGCCTGGGTGACGAACCAAAATCCGTCGCCATATTGTGCTATTATTTCTTGCCGCGACCCTTAAAAGTTTTCTCTGCGTCTTGGAAACTGGTATGAGCAATCACCTCATCCATTGCGAGGTTTTTGTTAGAATTCTTGACTGTCCCGCTTTTTGCCCAACCGTTTGCAGCAGGCCTCAGCCTCTGAGACAGTAAGGGTTTTGTGTTTATCGGCCGTGCATTTCCTTGCGCCTATCATCCCGTTCAGCGAATCCCGCTCACTGCAACCGAGATTGCGAAGGCATGATCTATCAGAGAAGCAGCGATGTTGTAGCTCCCGTCTGAATAACGATCTCTGCCTTGGTAGTGATAATGGACGTGCCGTTCAACTACGACAGGCCTCTGGTGGTGACACCTGTGATGGCATGGTGGATGATGCCGGTGAACGTGCCTGGGAGGATTTCCTCTGCCCCTTTTCCAACCGCAGTGATTGCCAGGGGAGGGGTTCCAACCCCTTTGATGGTAGCGCTCTCCGCCCCGCCGATGATCGTCTCTGCCCTCGCCTGCCCATGAAATGCTTCCCAAAACCAGCACGAATCCGACCGACACGATACCCGCGATAATGAGCTTCCGTTTCATGGTGATCTCCTTTGCCTCAGGTCCACAGGCATAGTTTTCAGCCTGCTTGCCCCCTTTAGACGCCGGCGACCACAAAAGGTTTACCGAGGAACTCATACTTTCGGTAATGTGGTCCTAAGCCCTGCAGCGCCTGAGCCCTTTTCAGCAGCCGGAGGGCAGTCCAGGCTTAACCCCCGGGGTGGTCCCGAGAAAAGAACATCTTACGGCTTTCGTTCTGCAGGCGAAGCTCCGGGGTGGGCGATCAAAAAATCAGGGGTTGCAAACCCTTGTGGGAATCCAGGTTCGAAAATTTGGTGGGGCTATAGCGGGGCAAATTCCTATACAAACAGCAAGGGGCTAAAGCGCAACCGCTGCAAACCCCTGATTTAATTGGTGCGCCAGGAGGGATTTGAACCCCGGCCCACCGATTCAAAGACAAGACCTCTGAGCTTCCGAACCTCCTAAATTTTTATAACATTTTAACATTA
Organism: Desulfobacteraceae bacterium; assembly: GCA_050122415.1. GTDB lineage: Bacteria > Desulfobacterota > Desulfobacteria > Desulfobacterales > JAABRJ01 > JAABRJ01. Next base: position 2,393 of record JASFIY010000205.1, on the reverse strand, counting down.
AACAATTTACAAATTCCACATTTTTGACAATTTCCCACGTTTCAGCAGATTTTGGACCGATTTTCTCACACAGACTCTCGCGCGGGAATTTCTTCCCTACCCCGCCCTCCGGTTTCAAATATCTTATTGTAGGCTTTCTAAGCCAATTTTACATGTGATCTTCCAGTCTACAATAATTCCAGATTAGCACTGCAGGCACTGACTCCATAATTTGAACCGTTGCAAAATGTTTCAGATTTGCATATGCATTACTTGGCCGGAGCGGATAAATGTTCGCAAGACTTGCTTTAGAGGATGTAGTAATGGTTAAATCTAAATTCAATCCTGCCCTTTGCCCCGTATTGCCGCATAGGTTAAAATTTTCAAACGTTCGGAATCTTAGGATCCTCTGCCTTCTTCTTTTCGCATTCGTTTTTTTCGCATGCGCAACCCTTCCAGAGCCGGAGATAAAAACAATTACATTGTCTTATGATCCCCATCCGGATAGTCGCCTCTCTAAAGTAACTCGCAATTTGATAGAAGATACGAAAGACCGGACTTCGGGATTTTTTAAATTGTTCCGAAATGATGATGCCATGCACTGGCGACTTTTTCTGGTCGATATGGCTGAAGAAACATTGGATATGCAGTATTTTATATGGAAAGACGATGTCAGCGGAGACTTGCTTATGGATCGGGTGATTAAAGCCGCAGACCGCGGGGTCAGGATCCGTATTCTGATCGATGATGTTTATATCATTGGCGCTGACCGGACAGTCGCGGCCCTAAGCCAACACCCTCATATTGAAGTTCGTCTTTTCAACCCGATGCAGGGACGCACGACCTCGACCTTGCTGTTCGTTTTGGAATATTTGGGAAAAATCGAACAACTAAATCACCGCATGCACAACAAATTGATTGTAGCAGATAACCAGTTTGCCATTGTTGGTGGCAGAAATATCGGAAACGAATATTTTGGTCTGAATCGGAAACATAATTTTACTGATTTTGATGTTGTCGCATTTGGTGCGGTTGCAAAGAAGGTTTCCGCCTCTTTCGATATTTACTGGAATAATAAATGGGCGTATCCGGGTGAGGCTTTATTGCAGAATTATAAAAACAAAGAACTTTTGCCAAAACTCCGGGAAGAACTCCAGGAGGAACTGCATAAAAAGGAAGAAAAGCTGGTTGAACTCCAACAAAATAATCCAGACCGAAACGTTCTGCTAGAAAAACTGGAGCAGAATATGAAAAACGGCACGGCCAGTGTCATTTATGATGAACCTTTGGTTGGAGAAAAAATACCGCCAATTCAATTGATTGAAACCTTAGGCGAGCTGACGGCTAATACCCAAAATGAGTTGTTGATCTCAACGCCCTATTTTATTCCCCATGAGGATTTTTATAATGATGTACCCGGTAAGATTTCTAAGGGTGTTCGCGTCGTGATTCTCACCAATTCACTGGGATCGACCAATCATCCTATCGTACACAGCGGGTATAAAAAACACCGCAAAAAGGTTCTTGAAATGGGTGTTGAGCTTTTTGAAATGCGGCATGATGCCTCTGCAAGAGGTAAATTTGATACACCGCCGGTACAATCAAAGGCTTTCGGTCTGCACGCAAAATATATGGTTATCGATCGTAAGTTTACGTTTGTCGGATCATTAAATCTGGATCCGCGCTCCATTTACCTTAATACTGAAATGGGAATGATCATCGACAGTAAAAGATTGGCCGAATCTGTTGCTAAAGAATTCGAAGAAGAACTCAAGCCCGAAAATTCCTGGCAGGTGATGTTAGATGATAATGGCCGTTTGTTTTGGAAAGCAGGCGACACGATCATTCGAAGAGACCCGGCGCGAAATTTCTGGCAGCGCTTTCAAGCCTGGTTTTTTGGGCTATTTGATTTGAATGATCATTTATAAATTCAATTTTTGATACCATAGTTTTCTTGAGGTTATTCAGAGTCGGGTGGTTGAAAAAAGGCTGCTGGCATGCATAGCCGATGTTGGCGGCGTTATCGGCGGTCCGTTTGCAGGCAAACTTTTGGCAAGAATAGGCTTAAAGATTGAAAAAGGGGCACAGCAAACTGCTGCAACCCCTTGATTTAATTGGTGCGCCCGGAGGGATTCGAACCCCCGGCCTACGGATCCGAAGTTAGCATTCTGACTAGAAATGTAAGTAAAAAACGGTAACAGAAAAGAAACAAAAGTAAATATTTTCAAATTATTATTAATCATTTCGCTTCCACTGATTTTCACTATCTTTACCGCTTTTTACCAGTGTTTTTTTTGATTTTGGCAAGATTTTGGCAAGAATTTTAAGTACTCGACAGGCATAACAGCAACCCAGAAAACTTTCCCCCTACCCCTCCTTCTCACAAATGATCGATTAGAGCCCAAGCCATAAAA
>JASFIY010000204.1:0-4971 GCA_050122415.1 Desulfobacteraceae bacterium | reverse complement strand
GTCCTGGATGTCGAAGCACCAGCAGGTGGGGCAGACATAGGTGCAGGTACCGCAGTTGATGCAGGAGAAGGCCACCTCCTGCCAAAAGGGGGCATCGAAGAGGGAATTGATTTCCTGGTCTTTGAGCTTGGCGGTCGGCACCCGCGAAACGATCCGCTCCTCGGCCGCAGCGCGCAGCTCCTGAAGGCGGCCCTCGGCCGCCACGGCATCGGCTGCGTCCCCCCAACCGGCAGCCTCAACCAGCGCCGCGCCCTTGGGGGTCAGCACCTTGGCCAGGTACGTGCCGTCTTCTTCGACCAGCAGCAGATCCAGGCCGGCCTCGTGAAAGGGGCCGCTGCCGGCCGTGGTGCAAAAGCAGGTGCTGCAGGGAGCGCTGCAGGCCAGACCGACCAAGGTGGTGGCCTCATAGGCCTTGACCCAATAGGGGTCCCGGTATTCGGGCGTGTCGAAGTTTTTGCGCACCAGCAGAAAGGCGTCGGCATCGCAAGGGCGGATGCCGATCACCGCGCGGGGGGTGTAATCCTTTTCGGCTTCGCGCAGAATGTTGTGGTCGGCCTGGGTTTCGTCCAGGGAAAAGTCGAACATTTTTTCCGACTGCGGGTAAATCAGGGCTTTGGGTGAGCGGCGGGTGTTGAGGTAGTTCATGTCCGGCCGCTGCTCGGCGTCAAGGGCCTTGAACTCGTGAACACTCCCCTCCTTCACCGGCCCGAACAGGCGGTAGACCGCAGCGAGTCGCGCCAGCCCCGCCTCCCACGCGTTTTGGTCGATTCTTACAAACGTCATCTTGATTGCCCTTATGGGCGGCGCCCGTCCCTCGGGGACCGTCGCCGCCAAATTATTTTATGAAAATTTCGGGATCATCGGTCTTGTAGGTGTCCAGCGGCGGACGCTGGTCCAGCGACATCCCGGCCTCCCAACCGTAGAGTTCGAGGCAGTCTTTTTCCAGCTTTTTGGTGAAGACCCGCATGTTGATGCCCACCGGGCAGGCCCTTTGGCAGGCGCCGCAATCGGTGCAGCGGCCGGCGCAGTGATAGGCCCGCAGGAAATGAAAGGTCCGCGTATCGATGGGGTCGACGCTTTTGCCGACCCACTGGGGGCGGGATTCATCCACGAAACAGGTGGGGCAGTAGCACAGCGGGCAGGCGTTGCGGCAGGCGTAACAGCGGATGCAGCTGGCCAGGAGCTCATCGAAATAGGCCCAGCGTTCCTGGACATCCATGGCTTCGATGCGGCGCTCCTCCACGTAGCGGTCGACGTCCTGCTGTTCCGGCACCGGGTCGGCGACCAGTTCGTCGTGGATCACGGGGTTGCGATGAATGCAGAGGCGGCAGTTGGCCTGCAGCACATCGGTCTTGTCGAAGGTTTGTTCGAAGCCCCGGCCGGAGACCACCACCCGCTCCCCGGCCTCGACCACCTTGAGGATCTCGCCTTCGACCCGGTCGCTGATCCCGTGGCGATCGATCATCCCCTGGCAGGGTACCCCGATGATGTAGAGTTGCTCGCGCTTGACCTTGTTTTCGATGATGTGGGTGACGATGTTGCGCGAATCGCAGCCCTTGGCCAGCACCGCGATCTTCTCCTTGCGGTCGGTTAGATAGTTGGTCAGGTTGATGCCGCAGTTGCTGTCCCACACCAGGTTGGCGACTTCCAGGGGGTTTTTGACGAAGTACGGCTCGTTCATCATCGGAACGGTTCCCTTGCGGAAACCGATGACCATCTCGACGGTCTTATCGGTGAGCAGCCTTGCGGCGATTTCTCTTATCTTCTCGGTGTATCCTATCATCTCAAGCCACCTTGGCCACGGTTTTGACAAAGTTCCGGTTGGGGCCCAACGCTTTGATGGTGGCGGTCACGTCCCGCACCACCTCGACAAACTTGTTGGACTCCGCCGAAGATACCCACGACAGCTGAATCCGGTCCGGCTCAACCCCCATGTGGGCCATGAGATTGCGAAACAACTCGTATTTCCGACGGGCGTAGTAATTACCTTCCAGGTAATGGCAGTCGCCGGGGTGTCACCCCGAAACCCAGACGCCGTCAGCCCCTTGGCGCAGCGCCGCCAGGGCGAACTTGGGACTCATGCGGCCGGTACAGGGGATCCGGATCACCCGGATGTTGGGGGGATACTGCATCCGGCTGACACCGGCCAGGTCGGCCGCGCCGTAGCTGCACCAGTTGCAGAGAAAGGCAACGATTTTGGGTTCCCACTCCGACATTGGACACGCTCCTTTATTTGGGTGCAAGCGGCGCCGGCCGCCGGGGCCGCCGGCGCCGTTGGTTAGATGGCCTCGATCATGGCGAAGATCTGGTCGTTGTCAAAGCCCCGCAGGCGAATGGCGCCCGACCGGCAGGAGGCCACGCACAGGCCGCAGCCCTTGCAAAGCGCCGGGTTGATCTGGGCCTTGCCGGCGAACATCCCCGTCTCGGTGAAAAACGGCGCCGAGTAAGGGCAGATGGCCACGCAGACCCCGCAACTGCTGCAGACGGCCTGCTGCACCGAGGCGACCTCGCCGCTGGTGTGGATCTTTTCGCGCGCCAGAAGGGTCACCGCCCGTGAGGCCGCGGCCTGTCCCTGGACCACCGATTCGTCGATCGACTTGGGATAGTGCGCCAGGCCGCAGAGGAAAACGCCGTCGGTGGCGAATTCCGAAGGCCCCAGCTTGGCGTGGCGCTCCACGAAAAACCCGTCGGCGTTCAACGGCACCTTGAAGAACTGGGCCAGCTGCTCGTCGCGGCTGGGCACGATGGCCGTCGCCAGGTGGACCAGGTCGGCCTCGATCGCCAGCGGCAGCCCCAGCACATGGTCGGTCACCCGCACGCTGAGCTGCCCACCCTCGGCCGTGACCTCGGGCTTGCGGTCCAGACTGAAGCGGATGAAGACGATGCCGGCTTCGCGGGCCTCCTTGTAAATCGCCTCCCGCTCCCCGTAGGTCCGGATGTCGCGGTAGAGGATGTAGATGCCGGCCTCGGGGTTGCGGCGCTTGAGTTCCAGGGCGGATTCCAGCGCGTGCGTGCAGCACACCCGGGAGCAATAGGGCCGCTCGGGTTCGCGCGAACCCACGCACTGGATGAAGACCGCCGTGCCCACCGCTTTCAGGGCCGGGTCGTCGGTGATCAGCATGCGGTCCAGCTCCAGGCTGGTCTTGACCCGCGGGTCCTGGCCGTAGAGATACTCCGCCGGCTTGTGTTCGCTCCCGCCGGTGGCGACCACCGCCACGCCGTGTTCGATCACCTGCTGGTCATCGCCCGCGGCGAGGGTGGATTTGAAGTTCCCCACAAACCCTTCAAGGCCCGCCAGGTGCGACTTCAGGTGCAGGTGGATGTTCTTTTCGGCTTCCACCGCCTGGATCAGTTCGGCCACCCGCCCCTGGATGTCCTCCCCCTTCCAGGTCCGGTAGAGGTTCAGGGCCTGTCCGCCCAGCCGCTCCGATTTTTCCACCAGGTGGGTTTCGTACCCCTGGCGGGCCAGGCTGAGGGCGGTGGTCATGCCGGCGATGCCGCCGCCGACCACCATCGCCGCCTGGTTGATGTTGAGCTCGGTTTCCTGCAACGGCTCCTTCAGGGCCACCTTGGCCACCGCCATGCGCACCAGGTCCTTGGCCTTTTCGGTGGCGATTTCGGGGTTGTTCTTGTGAACCCACGAATCCTGGTTGCGGATATTGACCATCTCGAAGAGATAGCGGTTCAAACCGGCATTGATCAGGGTCTCCTGAAAGAGCGGCTCATGAGTCTTGGGGGTGCAGGCCGCCACGACGATGCGGTTGAGGTCGTGCTCCCGGATGGTCTCGGTCATCTTGTCCTGGGTGTCCTGGGAGCAGGAGTAGAGGTTGTCGGTCACGAACTCGACATAGGGCAGGCTGCCGGCATAATCCCGCACCGCCGGTACGTCCACAACCCCGGAGATGTTGATGCCGCATTGGCAGACGAAAACGCCGATCCGGGGGCGCTCGCCGACCACATTGGTTTCGGGGACGATCTCCGGCACCCGGGTCAGGCTGTTGCGCGCCGGGCTGAGCATCTCGCCTGCGGCGGTGGCCGCGGCGCTGGCGTCCACCACCGACTGGGGGATGTCCTTGGGGCCCTGGAAGGCGCCGCAGACGAAGACCCCCGGCCGCGAAGTGGCCACCGGTGCGAAGCTGCTGGTCTGGCAGAAATTCCCCGGGGTCAGGTCAAGGTCCAACGAGCGGGCCAGCTCCACCAGCTCCGGCGGGGTTTCCAGCCCGACGGAGAGGACGATCATGTCGAAGACCTCTTCGACCATCTCGCCGCTTTCGGTCACGTAGCGGATTTCCAGGTCGTCGCTGCCGGGCAGCGGCCGGATGGTGTGCACCCGGGAGCGCACGAAGCGGATGCCGTGGTCTTTTTTGGCCCCCTCGTAGTAGCGCTCGAAGTCCTTGCCGAAGGTCCGCATGTCCATGAAAAAGATGCTGCACTCCAGATCGTCGCCGGAGTGCTCCTTTGAAATCACCGCCTCCTTGATGGCGTACATGCAGCAGACCGAAGAGCAGTAGCTGTTGTTGCAGCGGTTCTGGTCGCGGGAGCCGACGCACTGGAACCAGGCGATCTTTTTGGGTTCCTTGTGGTCCGAGGGCCGCACCAGGTGCCCGCCGAAAGGCCCGGAGGCCGAGAGGATGCGCTCGTACTGCATCGCGGTGACGACGTTGGGCAGGCTGTCGTAGCCGTAAAAGTCCAGCTTCGACGGGTCGTAGGGCTTGAAACCGGGGGCCAGCACGATCGCCCCCACCTCCAGCGTCTCGCTCCGCCGCTGCTCGGCGTGGGTCTCCAATGTCATGGCGCCCGCGCCGCAGACCTTGACGCACTCGAAACACTCGCAGCAAACCATGCAGTTGAGGCACTTGGCGGCCTCGGCCACGGCCTGCTCCTCGCTGAAGCCTTTTTCCACCTCCTCGAAGCCCGCCAGGCGCGCCGCCATCGGGATGCGCGCCATGTGCTCCCGGGGCCGCGGGACAA
>JASFIY010000203.1:0-4986 GCA_050122415.1 Desulfobacteraceae bacterium | reverse complement strand
GGACGGGAAATAGACCACCCTGCGGGGGGTCGCCGCCCGTACCGGCACGCAGGCGACGGCCGCCGCGCTGGTCGGCATCCAGGGCGTCCACAGCGGCAGGCGGCCCCGGCTCAGGCGGCGCAGGGCTTCGCTGAGGCGGCGCAGGCGCTTGGCCCCGATGAGCCCGTGGACCGCGTCCGCGGCCCCCAGGCCCAGCCGGGTCAACCCGGTGACGGCTCCCATGTGGTCCCCGATCCACTCCGCCAGCCGATGGGCCGGGGGACGCAGCTGGGCGCGGCGCAGGTGCTTGATGAGCGTTCCCGTATCGATCTCCACCGGGCAGGAGGTGGCGCACAGGCCGTCGGCGGCGCAGGTCTGGTCGCCCATGTAGCGGTAGGCCGCGGCCAGTTGCCGCAGCCGGGCCGGGTCCGCGCCGGTTCGCCGCAGGCGGGTCATTTCACGGTAGACGACGATCCGCTGCCGGGCTGAAAGGGTGAACTCGTGGGACATGCAGTTGCGCTCGCAGAAGCCGCACTCGATGCAGGTGTCCACCACGGGGTCGGCCACGGGCATGGCCTTGAAATGGCGGACATGGCCCTGGGGGTCGTCGTCGATGAGGCAGCCGGGGTTGAGCAGGCCCTCGGGGTCGAAAAGCGCCTTGATCTCCCGCATGACGGCGTAGAGCTCCGGGCCCCATTCCCGGGCCACGAAGGGGGCCATGTTGCGGCCGGTGCCGTGCTCGGCCTTCAGTGAGCCGTTGTAGCGCGCCACCACCAGGTCCACCACCGCGTCCATGAAGCGCTGGTACTTTTTCACCTCCGCGGGCCTGGAGAAATCCGGGGTCAGCACGAAGTGGACGTTGCCGTCGAAGACGTGGCCCCAGATCACCGGGCTCTCGTATTCGTAGGCCGTGAAGAGCTTCTGAAGCTCGCCCAGGCAGCTTTCCAGGTGAGCGATGGGAACGGCGATGTCCTCGATGATGACCGCGGTTCCCGGCCGGCGGGCCACGCAGGCGCTGGGAAAGATACCTTTGCGGATCTCCCAGAGCTGGGCGATCCGCAAAGGGTCGGTGGTGAAGGCGAAATCGTGGGCCAGGGGGAACCCGACGAAGGCCTCGCGAATCTGGGCGGCCTGGCGTTCCAGGGTGTCATCGTCGTCGGCCCCGGTTTCCACCAGCAGGGCCGTGGCCGTGTCGCCCAGCTCCCGAATCCAGGGCGGCATGCCGGGCTTGGCCTCCACCGAGCGCAGGGCCACCCGGTCCATCAGTTCGGCGGCGCTGACGGCGCAGTTCTTGAGTCTCAGCACCGCCTCGCAGGCCCGCGCGGTGTCCGGGAAGACCATCAGGGCCGCGGCCCGGCGGGCGGCTTCCGGCAGCGTCCGGAAGACCACCTCGGAGATGAAGCCCAAAGTGCCCTCGGAGCCGATCATCAGGTGGGTGATCATCTCGATGGGGTCCTCGTGGTCCACCAGGGCGTTCAAGCTGTAGCCGCAGGTGTTTTTGATGCGGTATTTTTCGCGGATTTTGGCGGTCAGCGCCGGGTTGCCGCGCACCCGCTCGGCCAGCGCGCCGACCCCCGCCACGAGATCCCGGCGATCCCGCAGAAAAGCGGCCCGGCTGTCGGCGTCACCGGTGTCGAGGACCGTGCCGTCCAGGAGGATCATGCGCATGGACAGCAGGGTGCCCATGGAGTTGTGCGCCACCCCCGAAGTCATGCCGCAGGCGTTGTTGGCGACGATCCCGCCGATTTTGGCGGCGTTGACCGAGGCCGGGTCGGGACCGATCTTTTTTCCCAGCGGCGCCAGGGCCGCGTTGGCCTGGGCGCCCAGGACGGCCGCGCCCAGGCGGATGCTTTGGCCGTCGGGGCGGATCTCGATGTCGCGAAAGCCCTTCACCCCCAGCAGCAGGAGGACCGAGTCGGAAAGGGCCTGGCCTGAAAGGGAGGTGCCCGCGGCCCGGAAGGTGAGGGGAAGCTTCAGGCTGCGGCAAGCGGCCAGGGTTTGGAGCACCTCGGCTTCGTTTTCGACCCGCACGATGAGTTTGGGGACCAGGCGGTAGACGCTGGCATCGGTGGCGTAGGCGTAGGTGCGAAGCGGGTCGGAAATCAGGCGCTCGGCGGGCATGACGGCGGTCAGTCGACGAGCCAGTTCCCGGTGGACAGAATTTTTCATGGCGGCCTCCCGCTGGATGGGGGCAGGGGTGACGTCCGGCGGCCTGCCGGACAACGGTTTCGGGGTCAGTGGCCCAAACGGGAGCGCGCACACCCTGAACACGAACCCCGCGGAGAATCGGGCTGTTTTCAAACTACTCGATTTTGGCGGAAAAAGCCATCTCCGGGTTGCACATATCTGGGGCGCATCGTCTGCGGTCTTTTCCCCGCGCATCCACGGCTTTGGCCCCCCGCTGGGTGAGGGCAAAAAAGGATTGACAATAAAATAAATTGCATGCTAAGAGCTGCGATTGAGCGCTCGCTCAGAACTTCACCTCAGCCGGGGTAGAAAAAAATGGGGCGGGGGGCTTATCTGACCCGGGGATCGGGTGGATTCAAAATCCCCGTGAAGGTTTCATGGCCGGGGTTGAAACGCGGCACTTTTATATTATCGGCGGGTAACAGGCACTCAAACAACATGGAGGTGGGCAATGGCAATGGAGGCTTTCTTTCGCGAAGTGATGGCAATCAATACCATTCAGGACATGCAGAAACGGGAAGCGGCGGCCAAGTCATTTTTTGAAAAACTCAATCATGCTACGCTGCCGGGGAAGTTCAACTGGACGGCTGAAATCTTTGAAGGGATGCACGTCAAGGAAAGGGGCGATCAGCTGGCCTTGATCTGGACGGATCTGGATACCGACGCGGAACGTCAGTTCACCTACAAGGAAATGGCCGCCCAGTGCAACAAATTCCTCAATTTCGTGAGGAAACAGGGCGTCAATCAAGGCGACAACCTCTACATGCTGACCCCCATCGTACCCGAGACCTGGTTCGCCACCCTGGCGGGTTTAAAGGGCGGGTTCGTGTCGGTGCCGACCGCCACCAGCATGACCGCAAGGGAAATCCAGTTCCGCTTCGAATCCTACAAACCCGATGTCATCGTCGCCTTCGAAGGCTTGACCCAGCTCGTGGACGATGCGCTGCAGGAAGCGCGCTGCACCCCCAAGGCCAAGATCGTGCTGGGCCAGAAAGACGGGTGGGTTTCCTATTCCGCCCTGGAGGCCGAATCCGGTGAAGCGGCGGCCGCCGATGTGGGAAGCGAAGATGTCCTGTTCTGCTTTTTTACCTCCGGGACCACCGGGCTGCCCAAGAGGGTGGGGCACAGCGCCGTCTCCTACCCGGTCGGCCACCTCTCCACCGCCGTGATGCAGGGGCTCGAGCCGGGCAACGTGCACCACAACCTGAGCGCTCCCGGCTGGGCGAAATGGGCCTGGAGCAGTTTTTTCGCGCCCCTCAACGTGGGCGCCACCGCCACCGGTTTCGCCTTTACGGCGCTGAACATCAAAAAATACATCGCCGCGGTGGCCAAATACAAGGTGAATTCATTCTGTGCACCGCCCACCGCCTGGCGGGCATTCGTGGGGCTGGATCTGAGCCAGTACGATCTGAGTTCCATGAAGTATTCGCTGAGCGCCGGCGAGCCCTTGAACCCTGAAGTCATCGATCAATGGCGCAAAGCGACGGGAACCGAGATCAGGGATTTCTACGGCCAGACCGAATCCACCGCCATGATCGGCAACCCCCCCTGGATGGAAGGCAAGATGCGCTTCGGCTCCTTCGGCTACCCGGCTTTCATGTACGACGTGATCCTGGCCGATGATGACGGCAACCAGATCACCGAGCCCGATCAGCCCGGACACATCGTCATTCGCCTGAGCAACTGGCGCGCCATGGGCCTTTTCCAGGAATATATCGGCGACCCCGAAAAAACCCAGAACGTGTTCCAAAACAACCTTTACTTCACCGGCGACAAGGCCTCTTTCGATCAGGACGGCTACTGGTGGTTCGTCGGCCGCTCGGACGATGTCATCAAATCCTCCGACTTCCGCGTCGGGCCCTTCGAGGTGGAAAGCGCGCTGATCGAGCACCCCGCCGTAATGGAAGCCGCCGTGGTGGGAAGCCCCGACCCGCATCGCTATCAGCTGGTCAAAGCCTTCGTGATTCTGACCGAGGGCAATAAAGCCTCCCGGGAACTTGCCCTGGAGCTGTTCCAGCACACCATCAAGGTCTTGGCCAAATTCAAGATTCCGCGCATTATCGAGTTCGTGGACGCGCTGCCCAAAACCATCAGCGGAAAAATCAGGCGGGTCGAGCTCAGGGAAAACGAGGAAAAGAAGAAGGCGGCCGAAGGTGCTGCGACCCAGGAGTACTTCTATCACGAGTTCCCGGAGCTGTCGTCCAAGAAAAAGAAATAGTGTTGGTGCCAGGCCGCCCGGAAATGGCCGCCGCCGCCCCCAGGGGCGGCCCCCCCTCCGGGCGGCTGCCTCCCGGCCGCGGTGGCTGACCTCGATGAGTGAAAGATGCGCATCGCAGGCTTTTGCGGCGGTTTGAAAGGACCGGCTTCCCGCCAACTGCGGACCCCAACGCCCCCACGGACGCGTCGGGGTCCGTTTTTTTTGGCGCTGGGGCCCCCGTGTTCAACGGGAACCGGCTGGCGCCGCCAGGGCTTGCGCGCCGGGATTTGACAATGGCCTGCTTTGAACCCGCCTGGGCCGTTAAATGCACCGCCAACAGCCGCTTCAGGCAACCCGCAGGGACCGGGAAATCCGAAGGATCCCGTCCCGCCGGTTTCTCCGCGCTTCTGGGGGATATCGCGCCCCTCGGCCAAATTTTCACGGGCCAAACGCCCGGCGGGTGATCCTGGCCCGTGAAAATACCCCCCCAGGCGATCCCGGCTACATGCTTGGCCCCATTTAAATTTTCCCGCCCCCCCCGTAATCTAATTCCATCTGGTAACACGTGGCGCAGGCGGCGCTAATTGGCCGCAGGCTGGCCGGGTCCGGTTCAGCTCTAGTCG
>JASFIY010000202.1:0-5019 GCA_050122415.1 Desulfobacteraceae bacterium | reverse complement strand
TTTAATCCGTTTGAAATCAACCAATCGAAAGGGATTGCGCCATGCCGGTCTATGAGTTCAAATGCCCCGACGGCACCATCACCGAGCGTCTCGTGCGGATGGACACCGAAGAGATCGAATGCCCCGCCTGCGGCCGGAAGGCCGTCAAGATCATGTCCCAGTGTTCGTTCAAACTCAAAGGCGGCGGGTGGTACGCCGACGGTTACGCCTCCAGCAAGAAGTAGGGGGCTTTGCCGCGGATGGCGCTGCAAAGGGTCGATTGACTTCAACCGACTTTTTAACTTTTTGTTTTAAGATCTCCAAATCGTATAGTTTTCGTTTCACGCCCCTTCCAGCGGGTTCACCCGGCCATCAGGGTCTCGATCTCCTCGGCCGTGATCGGCACCGTCGCCGTCAGGTCCACCGGGTCGCCGGTGGTGACCAGGATGTCGTTTTCGATCCGCACGCCGATGCCCTCCTCCCGGATGTAGATCCCCGGTTCACAGGTCAGCACCATCCCGGCTTCCAGGGCCCGCCCCGGGCGGCCGACATCGTGCACGTCCAGCCCCAGGTGGTGGGAAGTGCCGTGCATGAAGTATTTCTTGTAGAGGGGGGCATCCGCCGGCTGGGCGGCCACCTCCCGGGCGTCCAACAGCCCCAGGGCGATCATCTCCTTTTCGGCCACCACCCCCACCTCGCGCTGATAGGCGGCCAGGGTCTTGCCGGGCCGCAGGCGGTCGATGGCCGCCCGCTGGATGCGCAGCACGGCGTCGTAGACCGCCCGCTGGCGGGGGCTGAAGCGGCCGTTGACGGGAACGGTGCGGGTCAGGTCGGAGGCGTAGTTGGCGTACTCCGCACCGAAATCCATCAGCACCAGGTCCCCGTCGCGGCACTGTTTGTCGTTTTGGGTGTAATGCAGCACGCAGCTGTCGGCGCCCGAGGCCACAATCGGTGCGAAGGCCGGCCGGCGCGCGCGGTTGCTGAGAAAGGCGTGCACCAGTTCGGCCTCGATCTCGAATTCCCACACCCCGGGACGGATGAAGCCCAGCAGGCGGCGAAAGGCCTTCTCGCTGATCTGGCAGGCCCGCCGGATCAGGTCCACCTCGGCGGGCGCCTTGACCACCCGCAGGTCCTGCATGATGGGCGCCAGCCGGCAGTAGCGGTGCAGCGGAAACGCCCCCCGGCACCACCTGACAAACCGGTCGTCGCGGGTTTCCACCGTCACCTCGGCCCGCAGGTGCTCGTTGCTGTTGAGGTAGATGCGCTCGGCGGCCAGCGCCAGGGGGCGGAAGACGCGCTCGAATTCGCCCAGCCAGTAAACCGTCTGCACCCCCGAAAGGGCCCCGGCCTCCTCCCGGGTGAGCTTGCGACCCTGCCAGGTGACGATCTCCGGGTTGGTTTCCCTGACAAACAGGATTTCGCGGTGCTTTTGCTCCTCGGCCTGGGGGCACAGCAGGAGGATGGTTTCCTCCTGGTCGATCCCGCAGAGGTAGAAGAGGTCGGTGTTCTGGACAAAAGAGCGGATGCCGTCGGCGCTGGTGGGCATGACGTCGTTGGCGTTGAAGACCGCAAGCGCCCCGGGGGCCAGGGCGTCGGCCAGGCGGCGGCGGTTGTGGATGAAGAGAGACGGGTCGATGGGGTGGTATTTCATCGTGGCATCCTTTCGGGGTGATTGCGCTGGGCCGGGTGATACAAGCCCCGGCGGGGTGGGGGGCCAACCGGCCGTTCTGCGGCCGATTTCCCCTTATGGACTGCGGGGGGGCGTGTCAAGGGGATTTTCCGGCCTGCCAACCGGCCCCCGGCACAGACTCTTGATTGACTCCCAGAAGACATTTTGCTAAGTTTCATTAACTGATGGAGCCCTGCGGCCTGCCGGCGACCCGGAGGCGGACGCAGATTTCAACTTCCCGTTGACCCGTCGGGCCAACGCCGCCCTGCCGAGCCTGGAGTGCCGCATATGACCAAAACCGAATCCCCCCCCGGCGACATCCCCATGTACCGGGAGAATTACATCAACGCCCTGCGCGCCGAGCTGTTGGATCTGGTGGAAAAAGAGCTCACGCCGGTGGCCCTGCGCTACGGCTACAGCGAAGTGCCCCTGGAGAGCAACATCAAGTGGCGGCCCCAGGTGCTGGTGCTGGGCAACTACTCTTCCGGCAAATCCACCCTGATCAACGAGTTTCTGGGGGGGAAGATCCAGCGCACCGGCCAGGCGCCCACCGACGATTCCTTCACCGTGATCACCTTCGACGAGACGGTGCCCAGCAGCGGCCCGGTGCGGGTCACCGAGGAGCGCGACGGCCGCTTCCTGCTCAACGACCCGGAGTACCCCTTCGAGGGCCTCAAAAAGCACGGCCAGCGCTTTGCCACCCATTTTCGCCTCAAAAAGGTCAACTCCCCCTTTCTGAAAAACCTGGCCTTGATCGACACCCCGGGGATGCTGGACAGCATCACCGAGCGCGACCGGGGCTACAACTACCAGGACGTCATCGGGGACCTGGCCCAGATCGCCGATCTGGTGCTGGTGATGTTCGACCCCCACAAGGCCGGAACCGTCCGTGAGGCCCACATCAGCCTGCGGGACACCCTGCCGACGCGGACCTTCGACGACCGGGTGCTCTTTGTGCTCAACCGCATCGACGAGTGCACCTCCCTCAGCGACCTGTTGCGGGTCTACGGCACCCTGTGCTGGAACCTCTCCCAGATCACCGGCCGCAAGGACATTCCCCTGATCCATCTGACCTACTCGCCGCGCGCCATGAACGGCCGGGAGGAGGCCGACACCTATCACAGCGCCTATCTCAAAGAGCTCGGCAACCAGCGCGAGGAACTCAAAAAGGCCATCGCCGATGCGCCCCGCCACCGGCTGGACCACCTGGCGACCTTCATCGAAACCCACGGCGAACGCCTGGCCCACCTGCTGGAGGCCCTGGTGGCCTACCGGCGCAAATTTATCGGTTTTCAGATCAAAAACGCGCTCCTCGGGCTGGTGGTCTGTCTGCTGGCCGGCGCGGGCCTCAGCGGGCTGCTGTCCGCTTACGGGTTCCTGACCGGCGATCCGATTTTCAACCTGGCCGTGGGCGGCGGGATCGGCGCCTTTTTGTTCCTTCTCTGGATGACCCTGCTGCGGAAATTTTTTGTCTCCCGCTTCCACCGACGGACGCTGCAAACGCTGGACCAGTTGACCCCCCTGGAGAACCAGACCCGGCGCGACAGCTGGCAGGCGGTGCGCTCCCTGGTGGACGCGTTTCTCAAAAAAACCGGCGGCAGCTACTCTCTGGCGACCATCCGGCAGGAGCACAGCGCCGTGCGCAAGGTCTTCGACCGCGGCGCCCGCGAGGTGCGCGCCGCTCTCAACGAACTCGCCCGGCTCTGACCCGCGGCGTCCCGCCCCGGTTTCCCTGCCCACCCCACGGGTCGGCCCACCCGGCCGATTGCCGCCTCACGGGCTGCCATCACAGCAGCTTGCCGCCGCAGGTTTTCCACCAAAGGCCGCAGCTACGATTCTATTTCGCCCCTGGGGCCAGCGCGGTCAGCAGGGCGCTTAGAAACGCCCACACCCGCCCCAGCGAGGGCAGGTGCAGGCGCTCGGCCGGGGAGTGGAGGTTCTCGATGGTGGGGCCGAAGGAGATCATGTCCATTCCCGGGAAGCGGTCCCCGATCACCGCACACTCCAGTCCCGCGTGGATCACCGCCACCTCCGGCGCCCGGTGGAAAAGCCCCTGGTAGACCTCCCGGCAGCGGCTCAGCAGCGGCGAGTCCAGGTCCGGCTGCCAGGCGGGGTAGGCGTTCCGGCGGGTGCTCCGCGCCCCCGCCAGGGCGCAGACCGCCTCGATTTTGGCGCTGATCTCCTCCAGATGCGACATCACGTTGCTGCGCTGGCTGGTGACGACCTTCAGTTGTCCGTCCTCCAGGGCGACGGTCGCCAGGTTGTTGGAGGTCTCCACCAGCCCGGCAAAGACCCGCGACATTCCCTGGACCCCGTGGGGCAGGGCGCTCAGCAGGCGGCGCACCCGGGCGCTTTGGGCCGCCGACAGCCCCTTGGCTCCGGCCGCAGGTCCTTCCGCGAGGGTCAGAACCACCCTGAGATCCGGTTCCAGCTCCCGGCACTCATCCCGCAGCACGGACTCCATGCGCGCGGCCAGCGCGGTCAGCTGCGGGATCGCCTCCGGCCGGCAGGCCAGCCGGCAGACGGCCCGGCGGGGGATGGCATTGCGGGCATTGCCGCCCTCCAGCCCCACCAGGCGGTCGGCGCCGCAGGCCGCGGCCGGCTTCAGGCAGCGGGCCAGCAGCGCGATGGCGTTGGCGCGCTGCTCGTGGATGTCCACCCCCGAGTGCCCGCCGCGCAGGCCTTCGACGGCCAGGTCGGCCACGGCCAATTCGGCGGGCAGGCCCTCCGGGGCCAGGGGCAGGCTGATCTCGGTGTCGCAACCGCCGGCGCAGCCCACGGTCAAGACCCCTTCCACCTCGGAGTCGAGGTTCAGCAGGGTCCGACCCTGGATGAACCCCGCCTCCAGCTGATGGGCGCCGGTCAGCCCGGTCTCTTCGTCCACGGTGAAGAGCAGCTCCAGCGGCGGCCGCGGCGCGCGGCTTTCGGCCGCCAGGGTGAGGGCCATGGCCAGGGCGATGCCGTTGTCCGCGCCCAGGGTGGTGCCGGCGGCCCGCAGCCACTCCCCCGTTGTGATGGTCTGGATGGGGTCGGTGGTGAAGTCGTGGGCGGAATCGGCCGTCTTTTCGCAGACCATGTCCATGTGACCCTGGATGACCACCGGGGGGCCGGTGGCCGGCTGCGGGATGCCCGGCACCCGGATGACCACGTTGCCGGCGGGGTCCTGCTGGAAGTCCAGCCCGTGGGCCGCCGCCCAGCGGCAGAGCCAGGCGGAGATGCGCGCCTCGTTCTTGGAGCAGCGCGGGATGGTGTTGATGGTGCGAAAACAGTCGATGATCCGGGGGGTGATGTCGGTCATGGGGTCCTTTGGGGTGGGGGGTTGATGCCTGATCACCGCAGACCGGGGGGGCGCCGCCGGCTGGGCCACTGCC
>JASFIY010000201.1:0-5021 GCA_050122415.1 Desulfobacteraceae bacterium | reverse complement strand
CCCAGGCGGGTGGCGCCGAGGTTGCCCAGCGAACCGTTGAAACCGCCCAGGGGGGTGCGGACGGCACTCACAATTACCGCTTCTCTCATGGATTTTTCTCCCTTCCTGCGGGGCCTCGGCCCCGATGGATGTTTTTTGCCCCGACCGGCCGGCCTACATGTTGCGCCGGTACTGGCCGCCGACGTCGTAAAGCGCCTGGGTGATCTGCCCCAGGCTGCAGCAGCGAACCGTGTTCATCAGTTCGGCGAAGATGTTTTCCCCGGAGAGCGCGGCCTCCTGCAGGCGGGCCAGGGCCGCCGGCGCCTCCTCGGCGTGGCGCTGTTGGAAGTCGGCCAGCCGGTTGAGCTGCGAGGTTTTCTCCTCTTCGGTGGCGCGCGCCAGCTCAAGGCAGGAAATCCCCTCGGAAAGCTCGCCGGCCTCGTCCACGTCGGGGTCGCGGAAGGTGTTGACGCCGATGATCGGGTAGCTGCCCTCGTGTTTCAAGATTTCGTAGTAGATCGACTCCTCCTGGATCTTGCTGCGCTGGTAGCCGGTCTCCATGGCGCCCAGAACCCCGCCGCGGCGGGTGATCTGGTCGAACTCGAACAGCACGGCCTCCTCCACCAGGTCGGTCAACTCCTCCACGATGAAGCTGCCCTGCAGCGGGTTCTCGTTCTTGGCCAGCCCCCACTCGCGGTTGATGATCATCTGGATCGCCAGCGCGCGGCGCACCGACTCCTTGCTGGGGGTGGTGATGGCCTCGTCGAAGGCGTTGGTGTGCAGGCTCTGGCAGTTGTCGTAGATCGCACACAGCCCTTGCAGGGTGGTGCGGATGTCGTTGAACTGGATGTCCTGGCTGTGCAGCGAGCGGCCCGAGGTCTGGATGTGGTACTTGAGCATCTGGCTGCGGGCCGAGGCGCCGTACTTCTCCCGCATGGCCACCGCCCAGATGCGCCGCGCCACGCGCCCGATGACGGTGTACTCGGGGTCCATCCCGTTGGAGAAGAAAAAGGAGAGGTTGGGCCCGAAGCTGTCGATGTCCATGCCGCGGGAGAGATAGTACTCGACGTAGGTGAAGCCGTTGGCCAGGGTGAAGGCCAGCTGCGAGATGGGGTTGGCCCCGGCCTCGGCGATGTGGTAGCCGGAAATCGAGACCGAGTAGAAGTTGCGCACGTCGTTTTCGATGAAGTAGGCCTGGATGTCGCCCATCATCTTGAGGGCGAACTCGATGGAGAAGATGCAGGTGTTCTGCCCCTGGTCCTCCTTGAGGATGTCGGCCTGGACGGTGCCGCGGACGTTGGCGAGCACCATCGCCCGGATGCGGTCATACTCCTCGGGCAGCGGGGCGCGCCCGTTTTCCTCCTGGAACTTGTCCACCTGCTGATCGATGGCGGCGTTGAGGAACATGGCCAGAACCATCGGGGCCGGCCCGTTGATGGTCATCGAAACCGAGGTGTTGGGCGCGCAGAGCTCGAAACCGCTGTAGAGCACCTTGACGTCGTCCAGGCTGCAGACGCTGACCCCCGAGGTGCCGACCTTGCCGTAGATGTCCGGGCGCAGGTCGGGGTCGTAGCCGTAGAGGGTCACCGAATCGAAGGCCGTGGAGAGCCGCTTGGCTTCAGATTCCGCCGACAGCAGGCGGAAGCGGCGGTTGGTGCGCGCCGGGTCGCCCTCGCCGGCGAACATGCGCGTGGGGTCCTCGCCCACCCGCTTCAGGGGGAACACCCCGGCGGTGTAGGGAAAGTAGCCGGGCAGGTTCTCGCGCCGCATCCAGCGGTAGATTTCACCGGGATCGGTGAAACCGGGCAGCGCCACCTTGGGGATCCGCTTGCGCGCCAGCGACTCGGTGGTCAGGGGCTGGCGGATTTCGCGGCCGCGCACCTCGTAGACCAGCTCATCCTGGCGGTAGCGTTCGCGCAGCGCGGGCCACTGGTCCACGAGCTCGGTGGTTTCCTTGTCCAGCGCCTTCTGGGCCTTGGCCACCTCGGCCTTGAGGCGCGCCACCATCTCGGAGAGGTCGCCCTCGCTCTTGGGGGCCTCTTCCAGGACCGCAGCCGCCTCGTTGAGATGCCAGACCCGGCGCACGACGGCCGCCTGGCTTTCGGTGCGCTGGTGATAGTGGCGCACGGTGTCGGCGATTTCGGCCAGGTAGCGGGTGCGCTCGGGGGGGATGATGATGGTTTTGGAAGTCGAGGTGCGGGACTCGGGCCGGCTCAGATGGGCGGTGAACTTGACCCCGGTCTTCTGGCCGATGGCATCCAAAAGTTCGTGGTAAAGCGCGGTGACCCCATCGTCGTTGAACTTGGAGGCGATCGTGCCGAAGACCGGCATCTCCTCGGCCCGCCGGCCGAAGTCGTTGCGGTTGCGCTGGATCTGCTTGCGCACGTCGCGCACGGCATCCTCGCCGCCGCGCTTTTCGAACTTGTTGACCACCACCAGGTCGGCGAAATCCAGCATGTCGATTTTCTCCAGCTGGGAGGCGGCCCCGAACTCGCTGGTCATGACGTACATGGAAACGTCCACCAGGTCGATGATGTGGGAGTCGCCCTGGCCGATGCCGGCGGTTTCGGCGATGACCAGGTCGTAGCCGGCGGCCTTGACCACCTCGATGGCCTCGGGCAGGGCATCGGGGATCTCGATATGGGAGCGCCGCGTGGCCAGGCTGCGCATGTAGACCCGCGGGTTGCCGATGGCGTTCATGCGGATGCGGTCGCCCAGGAGCGCGCCGCCGGTCTTGCGCCGCGAGGGGTCGCTGCTGATGATCGCCAGGTGCAGGTCTTTCTGGTCGTGGAGCAGCCGCAGGATCAGCTCATCGGTCAGGGACGACTTGCCCGCCCCGCCGGTGCCGGTGATGCCGATCACCGGCACCTTGCGGTCGGCCAGCTTGCGCGCCAGCTCATCGCGCAGCTTGGCGAGGTGCCCGTTCTGGCGGGTCTTGGCGGCCTCCACGGTGGTGATCAGGTTGGCCACCAGCAGCTTGTTCTCCGGCGAGAGCGCCGCGAGGTCGAAGTCCTCCTCCCGGGCGCGCTCGAAATCCATGGTCCGCACCATGTGGTTGATGATGCCCTGCAGCCCCAGCCGGGCGCCGTCCTCGGGGGAGTAGATCTTGGTCACCCCAAAGGCCTCGAGCTCGCGGATCTCCTCGGGCACGATCACGCCGCCGCCGCCGCCAAAGACCTTGATGTGCTCGGCGCCGCGCTCCCGCAGCAGCTCCACCATGTATTTAAAGAACTCCACATGCCCGCCCTGGTAGCTTGAAACGGCGATGCCCTGGACGTCCTCCTCGATGGCCGCATCCACGATCTCCTGCACCGAGCGGTTGTGCCCCAGGTGGATGACCTCCACCCCAGTGCCCTGCAGGATGCGGCGAAAGATGTTGATGGATGCGTCGTGGCCGTCAAAAAGCGACGTTGCCGTGACGGCCCGAACGTGATGTTTGGGTTTGTAGGCTTCGGTTTCGATACTCATGCCCCCTCCTTGTTGTTCACCTGTGCCGCGGCGATTCGGCCGTAATCCAGGGGCGGCGGCGATAAGGGCCGCGGGCCGCCGGTCAGCGGCTGACCTTGCCGGTGGTAATCCCCAGGATAAAATCGATCTGCAGCGCGATGTAATCCTCGATGCTGTAGTGGCGGGCCAGATACCAGCGCCGAAAGGCCCACATGTGCCCCAGGACACAAATGTTGTGGGCCACGAGTTCGATGGAGTTTTCCTCGATTTCGGCCAAATCGCCGTCGGCCGTCAGTTTGGCCAGGACCTTGACGAAAATCCCGGTGATCGCGATTTCGTTTTCCAGCACGCGCTTGCGCCACTGGGCCGGCAGGGACTGGGTTTCCTGATAGATCAGCAGCACCAGGTCGCTCATGCGGTGGCAGACCAGAAAATACTCGCGGATGACCTCGGCCAGGGCCGCGCGCCCGGTGGTCACGCGGGAAAGGGCCTCGGCTACGCCGTGCTCGACCTCATCGTGAATGGCCTCGCAGACCAGGTAGAGCACGTCCTCCTTGGATGCCACGTATTCGTAAAGCGAGCCGATGGAGAAACCGGCGGCGGCGGCAATCTGGCGGGTGGTGGTTTTGTGGAACCCTTTCTCGACGAACAGCGCGACGGCCGCGTCGACGATCTGGCGGCGGCGTTTTTCGACGAGATCGGGGTTTTTGATCTGGGTGGGCACATCATGGGTTCTGTTGGCCGAACGCCTCATGGGGCACCGATCTCCAAAATTTTATTTGTAATAACGGCTGAAGTGTGCCATCCTGGGCCCTCACCATTATATGAACGAGCGCTCAGTCAAAGCTACAATGCAGCACCCCGCTTGTCAAGTCTTTTTCCATCGCTGCAGCCCCCCTGGATGGGGCCGCGCGGGAGTCGCCAATGGAAAAGAGCGAAATCGTCGCCACCCTCCGCAAAACCGACCCCTTTGAACTCCTGGAAGACGAGGTTCTCGAAGAACTGGCGGAGAAGGTCAGCATCCGTCACTATCGCCCCAACAGCTACGTCTTTCGCCAGGGGGAGGTCAGCCGGGACGCCCTCTTCATCATCGTCGCCGGCCTGGTGGAAATCACCGCGCGCAGCGACCGGGGGATGGAATCGGTGGTTGCCGTGCGCCGGCCGCACGACTTTTTCAGCGAAACGGTGGTGCTCTCCCAGCAGCGCTACCCGGCCTCCGCCCGGGTCAAGGAGGCCCTGACCTGTTGTCTGGTCAGGCGCCGTGATCTGGAGCGGCTGATCTACAACTATCCGGAGTTTTCCGGCTTTTTCAACACCCTGCTGGCCGAGCGCATGCGCCTGCTCTACTCCGGGATTGCAAGCGAGCAGTCCTACGAAGCCTGCGGAACGGGCGAATCCCCGATGTTCCGCAAGCGGGTCAGCGAGGTGATGAGCACGCCGGTGGTCACCTGCCAGGCCTACGACAAGGTCACGGCGGTGGCCCGGACCATGGACGAGCTGGACATCAGCACCATCGTCGTGCTGGACCAGGAGCGCCGACCGCGGGGGGTCATCACCGAAAAGAACATCGTCAAATACCTGATCGCGGCCCAGAC
>JASFIY010000200.1:0-5027 GCA_050122415.1 Desulfobacteraceae bacterium | reverse complement strand
ACAAAAAATCCGCAACCGGCGTGCAGGCGCCAAAAGCCGGGGACGCGAGGAAGCCTTCCCGGAGATCGCCGCGGGCGGGGGGGAGCGCGCCCGGGAAATTCTGGTGGAAAACATCGAGTACAAACCGATGGATGTCGACGAGGCCGTCATGCAGATGGATCTGATCGAGGACAATTTTCTGGTATTCACCGATGCCCGGACCGACAGGGTCAATGTTTTGTACCGGCGCAAAAACGGGGATTACGGCCTGATTCAACCCAGGAACTGACGGCGTTCGGGCCCGGGAAGGCCGCGCGGCTGCGCGCCGAGCCCCCAGGCCGAATCGACGCCGCTGAAGACAATATGCGAATTTTAGATGTGTTGCAGAGGGATTCGATCCTCGTCGATCTGCAGGCCCGCGACAAAAAAGGGGTGCTCGAAGAACTCAGTTTGCCGGTGGCGCGCCTTGCCGAGGTCAGCCCAGAGGACCTGGTTCGGGTCCTGTTGGACCGCGAAAGGCTGGGCAGCACCGGAATCGGAGGTGGAATCGGAATTCCCCACGGCAAACTCAAAGAGCTCAAGTCGTTGGTGCTGGGTTTCGGGCTGAGTCGCAAAGGGGTGGACTTCGAGTCCATGGACGGTCGACCGACCCATATTTTTTTTCTTCTGGTGACCCCCGAAAATTCGACCGGTTTACACCTGAAACTGCTGGCCAGAATCTCAAAAATTTTGAAAAACGACCCCATCAAGGAAAGGCTTCTCAAAGCGGGCAATCCCGATGAGGTGATGTCCATCATCCGCGAGGATGACGACGAAGATTTCTAACCTGGCATCCGCAGCCGCCCCAAGGTCCTGCACCCCCGCAACATCCTAACCCAGACAGCGACCCGGCAGCGGGTAGATCCGACTCTTTTGGAAAATTTCGACTTCATCATCATCACCGGGCTTTCCGGATCCGGCAAAAGCACCGCACTGGCGGCCTTGGAAGATATCGGCTTTTACTGCGTCGACAACATGCCGGTTGCCCTTTTGCCCAAGTTTTTCGAACTCTGCCTGGAAAAAAACGCGGGCGGCAAAGGTCTGGCCTTTGTCATGGACCTGCGCGAAAAAGGGTTTCTCCCCGGCTACCGGAAGGTGCTGGCGGATTTGCACGCCGAGGGGTTTCGCTGCCGAATTTTTTTTCTTGAAGCCGCCACGGAAACCCTCGTGCAGCGCTACAGCCAAACCCGCAGGATCCACCCGCTGGCCGGTGCCAGCCCGCTTGGAAACGGGATCGCCGCCGAAAAGGAGATGCTTGGAACATTGCGCCGGGAGGCGGACGCGGTCATCGACACCACCCGTTTCAACGTGCATCAACTCAAGGCCTTCATGCAGAAGTGGGCGGCCAAAGCCGGTTTTTCGAAAACCATGCAGATCAGCGTCTTGTCTTTCGGCTTCAAGTTTGGAAGCCCCATGGACGCCGACCTGATCATCGATGTCCGTTTTCTGAAAAATCCCTTTTTCGTGCCCGAACTGCGCGACCTGGACGGGGAAAACCAGAAAGTCCGTCAATTCGTCTTTGATCAGCGCGACACGACCGAATTCCTGGTCAAATACTTCAATTTGCTTGACTTCCTCATACCCAGGTACTTTAAGGAAGGCAAGGCCTACCTGACCATCGCCGTCGGGTGCACCGGGGGCCGGCATCGCTCGGTTATCATTGCCCGGGCCCTTTGGGAGCACATCAAGGATACGGGGCACCCGGCCACTTTAACGCACCGCGACATCCAGAATCAGGGTGTGCTATGATTGGAATTTTGATTGTCACCCACAGCCAGCTCGGCCAGGCCCTCATCGATGCGGCGGAATTCATTACAGGCAAAAAACCGGACAACACCATGGCGGTTTCCATCGACATCAATGAGGCCGCAGACAAGCTTCGCCGGAAAATAGCCGAGGGCATCAAAGCCGTCGATCAGCATCAGGGGATTTTGATCCTTACGGACATGTTCGGCGGAACCCCATCCAATCTGAGCTACTCTTTTTTGGAAGAAGGCAAAATCGAGGTCATCTCGGGAGTCAACCTGCCGATTTTGATCCGGGCCGACAGCGCCCGGGAAAAGCAGGCGCTGACTCAGCTGGCCGTCAATCTGGAGATATACGGCCGCAAGAGCATTTCACTGGCAAGCTCCATTTTGAAAGGCAACAAACGCACCGGGTGAAATTTTCAGCCGTTCGCCTGGCGAACGTGCACGGACCCAAGGAGACGATACATGACGATCAAACTCGGCATTAACGGCTTCGGCAGAATCGGCCGTCTGGTCTATCGGGCAGCACGCGACAACCCCGCGATCGAGGTCACGGCGATCAACGACCTCTCAGACGCGACCACCATGGCGCACCTGCTGAAATACGATTCGGTCCACGGCACCCTTGACGTCCCTGTCAGCGCAGAATCGGACAGCATTCAGGTCGACGGTCAGCCGGTGGCCTATTCGGCCGTCAAGGACCCGGAGAAAATCCCCTGGAAAGAGGCCGCGGTCGACATCGTGGCGGAATGCACGGGGCTTTTCAGAGACCGGGAAAGCGCCGCCAAGCACCTGGCGGCGGGCGCCCGCAAGGTGATCATTTCGGCCCCGGCCAAGGACCCCGACGCCACCATCGTGATGGGCGTCAATGCCAACCACTACGACCCCCGCAACCATCACGTTGTTTCCAACGCATCGTGCACCACCAACTGCCTTGCCCCGGTGGCCAAAGTCCTGCTGGAAAATTTCGGCATCCGCAACGGGTTGATGACCACAATCCACAGCTACACCGGGGATCAGCGGCTACTGGACTTCCCGCACAAGGACCTGCGCCGCGCCCGCGCCGCCGCCCTTTCCATGATACCCACCACGACGGGGGCGGCCCGCGCGGTGGCGCTGGTTTTACCGGAGTTAAACGGCAAGCTCAACGGTCTGGCCGTGCGCGTACCGACGCCCAATGTCTCCATCGTCGACCTGGTTGTCAGCATCGAAAAGCAGGGCGTTGCCGTTGCCGATGTCAACGCGGCCCTCAAGGAGGCCGCCGAAGGCCAGCTTGCCGGTATCCTCGGTTTCAACGAACTGCCGCTGGTTTCATCGGATTTCAACGGCGCCGCCCTCTCATCGATCGTCGATGCGCCGACAACTTACGTGATCGGCGATCTGGTCAAGGTTCTCGCCTGGTACGACAATGAAAGCGGCTATTCCAGCCGCATGGTGGATCTGGCGGTTTTAATCGGCCATCAGCTTTGACGGTTCCGCAAAAAGCCCAATCTCTGTGTTGCGCTGCATCTCGAAGTCGCTGCGGCGTACATAAGTACGCCTCACGCCGCTGAGATTTGCGCGCCTTGAGCTTGAACTTTTTTCGAAACCGTCTGGTTTTCGACTTTTTACCGGTTCATCAGCTTTGATGAGGCCCTAATTTCGAGGAGACCCCGGAATGCACGAGCGCAAACCCCTGATCGCCGGTAACTGGAAAATGTTCAAAACCCAGCGGGAGGCGGTCGAGACCGCCAGCCGGCTGGTGGCCCTGGCCGGGGATGTAACCCAGTGCGAGGTGATGATCGCCCCCCCTTTTACGGCGCTTTCAGAAGTGCACGCCATCATCGGCGCCAGCGCCATCGATCTCGGCGCCCAGAATTTTTTCTGGGAACCCGAAGGTCCCTACACGGGCGAGATTTCCGCCGCCATGCTGACCTCCGCCGGCTGCCGTTACGCCATTATCGGCCATTCGGAGCGCCGCCAGCTGTTTGGCGAGACGGATCAGACGGTCAACAAAAAATTGGCCGCCGCCTTTGAAAACGGACTGACACCCGTCTTTTGCATCGGGGAATCCGAAAAGGAGCGCGACGCCGGCCAAACCTTCTCGGTGCTTGACAAACAGCTCAAAATGGGGTTAAAGGATCTTTCCTTAAAAACGCCCTCTTCCCTGGTGATTGCCTATGAGC
Source organism: Desulfobacteraceae bacterium (assembly GCA_050122415.1). Taxonomy (GTDB): domain Bacteria; phylum Desulfobacterota; class Desulfobacteria; order Desulfobacterales; family JAABRJ01; genus JAABRJ01. Next base: position 1,096 of record JASFIY010000200.1, on the reverse strand, counting down.
CGATCTGGGCAATCGGCACCGGGAAAACCGCCACCAAAGATCAGGCGCAGCAAGTCCACCACTTTCTCAGATCCCTCCTCGCCGACAACTGGGGAATTTCACTTGCAAATTCAACCCGGATCTTGTATGGAGGGAGCGTAAAATCCACCAACATCAAGGAGTTGATGGGCATGCCGGACATCGACGGCGCTCTGGTTGGGGGCGCAAGTTTGGATGCCGATGAATTCAACGCCATCATTCATTTTTTCGATTAACGAGAAACCGTTGCGCTTATGTCGATACTTTTGATCATTGTGCACACGATTGTCTGCATCGCGCTGATTTTGATCGTGCTTCTGCAAACGGGTAAAGGCGCCGACATGGGCGCGGCTTTTGGCGGCGGCTCCAGCCAGACGCTTTTCGGCAGTACGGGGGCATCGACATTTTTGAGCAAAGCCACGACGATGGCAGCGATCATCTTCATGATCACGTCTTTGGGGCTGGCCTACATGTCGGGTTCACGCCCGACAAGTTCGATCATGATGAATTCCAAACCAGCGGCTGAACGGCCGGCGGAACAGCCCCAGAGTCCGCCCGCTGAAACAGCCCCAGCGCCCGGGCCTTCGGAGACGCCGTCGCAACCGACCGATTAGAGCCCTCAAATGCCTTGATTCTCGAGTTCACCCCGTGCCGAAGTGGTGGAAGTTGGTAGACACGCTATCTTGAGGGGGTAGTGGGGAAACCCGTGCCGGTTCAAGTCCGGCCTTCGGCACCACATTTTCTCTTCGGGATACGGTGCAGACGCCGAGTTCTGAAGATCTCGAAGCCGCGGGCTGCATGAAGCTCTGAGTTGCGATCTGCGGAAACAGGCCGCATCAGTTCCTGCCGGCCGGCGTCCAAAGCGCCACCCGGCCGGCGGGCGGGACCCGGCCGGCAACGGTTGATGGGCCGCGCAGAGGCCCCCAAAAAACGGCGGTGTGGACCGGAGGATATATGCCACACCCCTGAAGTCCCGATAATCTTCTGCCTGATTCCTCCCCTCCCCTACCCTTTCCGCTCGAGGGGACAACGCACCGCTGACATAGGCGCCAAAATTTTTAAATGGCGCACACCAACC
>JASFIY010000199.1:0-5052 GCA_050122415.1 Desulfobacteraceae bacterium | reverse complement strand
CGAAACTCTCAAATCCATGCAGGCCAACCCCAACATCTGGTGGTTGGCCTATCTACTTTAAAAGTGGTGATTAGTCCTTTAATTTCTTAAATTTGGAGGCAACTGATCCTTCCGGCGCCTTCTATTTAACCCCATTTGGAAATGTGTTAAGGTCCGTTAGCGATTCTATCCGGCGGTGGTCTCCGAGTCGAAAATACCAAGCATATTTAGTTACGCAAGTATCCGAAATAAATTCAATGCCATTCGTTCTGTTTGGCACCTATAAAAAACACGCCTCAAAAATGATGGCGGCCAATTAAAAAGGGAGGTCGACACTACCATCCTGCCCTCTTCAGCACTTTACCACCCCCACTCGGCATTCATTGGGGACCCAATATATTGATGTGTCGCCGAACTGTGCCCTGTTAGGTATAGTGGCACGTAATCGCAAGGTTTGACCGGCCCTAGTATTTTGGGATAATCTCAATCTATTTGTAATTCAGCGATAGTTGGTTTGGTGGCACGTAATCACCGCACTCGCCTGCACGAAATAAGTGCAGGTTAGATCGAGTTCGGACGTAAATTTGCAACATCCCGGGCACTAACCACGCAGCGGATTTTTTCGTCCAGCCGATTCTATCCATGCCTGATCTGAGGTTGATCTTATTTCGTGAGTACGAGGCCGAAATGCCTCGGTTTTCTTTAATTATTGAGGATCCAAAGGGGGAAAATGTGAAGCTTAAATCCGGTATCGTTTTATTGGCCTTCTCGGCGGTTCTGTGGCTGTGGGGCTGCTCCGAAGAAAAAAAAGCGGTCAAGGAACCACCCCCGGTCGAGGTCATGGTGGCGGAAGTCGTCCAGAAGGACATCCCGGTTTACCAGGAATGGGTGGCATCAATGGACGGCATCATCAACGCCACCATTCTGGCCCAGGTGGAGGGCTACTTGATCCAGCAGCACTACAAGGAGGGGGATTTCGTTCGCAAGGGGACGCTGTTGTTTGAAATCGATCCCCGGCCGTTCCAGGCCGCCCTGGACGAGGCCAAGGCCGCCCTGGCCAAAGAAGAGGCGGTCTTCAGGACCGCCCAGGCCAACCTGAAGCGCATTCTGCCCCTGGCGGCGGCGAATGCCGTCAGCCAGCGGGACAAGGACAACGCCGAGGGCGCGGCCCAGAGCGCCGAGGCCCAGGTGCTGTCTGCCCGGGCGCAGGTACGCAAGGCCCAGCTCGATCTGGGCTTCACCAAGATCACCTCCCCCATCGACGGGATTGCGGGCGAGGCCAAAGCCCAGCTCGGCGACCTGGTCGGCACGCCCCAGTCCCTGGAACTGACCACCGTATCCACGGTAAACCCCATCAAAGTCTATGTCCCCATCAGTGAGCGGGAATACCTCAAGTTCGCGAAAATGTCCGAGCAGGCGAAGACGCCCGAATCCCAGAAGATAACCTACGACCTGATCCTGGCCGACGGCACCACCTGGCCGGAGAAGGGAACCTTCTCGTTTGCCGACCGGCAAGTCGATCAGGGTACCGGCACGATCCGGGTGGCGATATTGTTCCCCAATGCCGAAAACCTCCTGCGGCCGGGGCAGTTTGCCAAAGTGCGGGCTCTCATCGACACGGCCAAAGGCGCTTTGTTGGTGCCCCAGCGCGCCGTGGGCGAGCTCCAGGGCAATTACCAGGTGGCGGTGGTGGGGGCCGACAACACGGTCAAAGTCACCAACGTCAAGGTCGGCGAGCGGTACGGGGAACTCTGGGTGATCGCCGAGGGTCTCAAACCCGGAGACCGGGTGGTGGCCGAGGGAACCCAGAAAGTGCGCGACGGGGCCAAAGTAGCACCCAAGCCCTATGCTCCGCCCAAACCGTCGGAAGCGGCTAAGCCCGCATCCTGATCCGCGCAGGACATTTTCGCTTCTCCAGTGAAAGGTGGATTCATGGCAAAATTCTTCATCAACCGACCGATCGTGGCGATCTGTATTTCCATCGTCATTGTCATCGTGGGCATCGTGGCGCTCCTGGGCCTGCCCACGGCCCAGTACCCGGATATCGTGCCGCCGGAAATTTTCATCAACACCACCTACGTCGGCGCCGACGCGCTGACGGTGGAAGAGTCCGTCGCCACCCCCATCGAGCAGGAGATGAGCGGGGTGGACAACATGAACTACATGTACTCGCTCAATGCCAACAACGGCGAATTGAAGATGTACGTGAATTTCGATGTCAAGACGGACCCCAACATCGACCAGGTGCTGGCGCAGATGCGCAAAGCCCAGGCCGATACGAAATTGCCCTCCGAAGTCAAGAATTACGGCGTCACGGTCAAGAAATCGCAGTCCTCGCCCCTGATGGTCATCGACATTTCTTCCCCCAACGGCACCTACGATCCCGTTTTTCTCTCCAACTACGCGACCATCAACCTGAACGACCAGCTCCTGCGGGTGCCGGGTATCGGCAACGTCATTGTGTTTGGTTCCGGGCAGTACGCCATGCGCGTATGGGTCAATCCGGACCAACTCGCCAAACTCAACATCACCGTTCCCGAGGTCGTGGATGCCATCCAGGCGCAGAACACGGTGAACCCGGCGGGGCAGGTCGGCGGCGAGCCCGCACCGCCCGGGGTCGATTTTACCTACACCATCCGGGCCCAGGGACGGCTGAGCGACCCGGAGGCCTTCGGCCAGATCGTCCTGCGCGCGGAAGAGGACGGATCCCTCGTGCGCCTCAAGGACGTGGCCCGGATCGAGCTGGGCGCGCAGACCTATTCCATGGCGGGTCGTCTGAACGGTAAAGATGCGGCCGCCGTGGCGATTTACCAGCTGCCCGGCGGCAATGCCATCGCGGCCGTGGATGGCGTGAAGAAACTCATGGAAGAAATCGCGGAGAGCTTTCCGCCCGATCTGGAGTACACCATCGCCCTGGACACCACCGAGGCCGTGCGCGAGGGCATCGATGAGATTATCGTTACCCTGTTCGAAGCCCTGGCGCTGGTGGTCATCGTCGTTTTTGCCTTCCTGCAGGGTTGGCGGGCCACCCTGATTCCGGCGCTGGCCGTACCGGTGTCGCTCATCGGGACCTTCGCCATGTTTCCGCTGATCGGTTTTTCGATCAACACCATCGCCATGATGGGTCTGGTGCTGGCCATCGGCCTGGTGGTGGACGACGCCATCGTGGTGGTGGAGGCCGTGGAACTCCATATCGAGAAGGGGTTGTCCCCCAAGGATGCGGCGCTGAAGGCCATGGAAGAGGTTTCCGGCCCGGTGGTGGCCATCGCTCTGGTGCTGTCGGCCGTCTTTCTGCCGACCGTTTTCATCCCGGGCATCACGGGCAAGCTCTACCAGCAGTTTGCGGTAACCATCGCCATCTCGGTGCTGATCTCGGCCTTCAACGCCCTGTCCCTCAGCCCGGCGCTTGCGGTGCTGATCCTCAGGCCGAAAAAGGAGGCCCGTGGCCCCTTAGGCGTATTTTACCGCTGGTTCAACAACGCCTTCGGTGCCGCCACGAATGGCTATGTCAGAGCCTGCGCAGGGCTGATCCGCAAACTATCCATCAGCCTGATCCTGATCGCGGTGACGGCCGGCGGCACGGTTTTCCTGGGTGAAAAAGTCCCCGGAGGCTTTTTGCCGGAAGAAGACCAGGGCTATTGCTATGTCCAGTTGCAGCTGCCTGACGCGGCATCGCTGCAGCGGACGACGGCGGCGGCCCGTGAGGTCGAAAAGCTGATCATGGATACGCCCGGCGTCGAATATGTCACGAGTGTCGTCGGAATGAGTCTACTCTCCGGGGTGACCAATACCTACAGCGCTTTTTATTTCGTTTCGCTGGCCCCCTGGGCCGAGCGCAAGACCCCCGAGACCCAATATACAACCATCCTGGCGAGTCTGAACCAGAAGCTGAGGCAGGTGCCCCAGGGGATTGCCTTTGCGTTTTCACCCCCGGCTATTCCGGGCATTGGCGCGTCCGGTGGCGTGACCTTTATCCTCCAAGACCGCGCCGGCAAGGATATCGCCTTTCTCTGGGAAAACACACAGAAATTTCTGGCCGAGGCCCAGAAACGACCGGAGGTGGCCAGGGCCACGACCACCTTCCTGCCAACGGTGCCCCAGTTTTTCGTGGACGTGGACCGCGACAAGGTGCTCAAGCAGGGGATGGATCTGGAGCAGGTGTACGCTACCTTGCAGACGTTCATGGGCGGCTACTTCGTCAACTACTTCAACCGCTTCGGCCGCACCTGGCAGGTGTACGTCCAGGCCGAGGGTAAGTACCGCACGAGCGCCGAGGGTCTGGGCCAGTTTTACGTGCGCAACGACCGTGGGGATACGGTGCCCCTATCGACCGTAACCGCGATCGAACAGCGCTCCGGCCCCGAATTTACCATGCGCTTTAACCTTTACCGCTCGGCCCAGATCAACGTGGTGGCGAACCCGGGTTTCAGCTCGGCCCAGGCCATGCAGGCCCTGGAAGAGGTGTTTGCCCAGTCCATGCCGCGCGAAATGGGGTTTGCCTACCTGGGCATGAGCTACCAGGAGAAAAAAGCCCAGGAAGGCGTGCCAGCCTGGGTGATCTTCGTGCTCTCGCTGATCTTTGTCTTCCTGATCTTGGCTTCCCTCTACGAGAGCTGGACCATGCCTTTTGCCGTGCTGCTGTGTATCCCGATTGCCGTATTCGGCGCTTTCGGGGCGATTTTTCTGCGTCAGATGGAATTCAACATCTATGCCCAGATCGGCCTCATCATGCTGATCGGGCTGTCCTCCAAGAACGCCATCCTGATCACCGAGTTCGCCAAGATGAAGTTTGATGAGGGCCTGTCGATCAGGGATGCGGCCCTGGAGGGGGCCCGCGTGCGGCTGCGGCCGATCCTGATGACCAGCTTCGCATTCATCCTGGGTTGCGTGCCGCTGGCCATCGCCACCGGCTCGGGGGCCATCGCCCGGCGGGTGATGGGCTCGGGAGTTATCGGCGGTATGCTGACGGCCAGCTTCATCGCAGTCTTCGTGGTGCCGGCCTGCTTCTACATGTTCGAAAGACTGGCCCATCGGAAGGACGCCGCCGGGAGCTCGGACGGCACCCCGCCCGCC
>JASFIY010000198.1:0-5054 GCA_050122415.1 Desulfobacteraceae bacterium | reverse complement strand
GGCCTGGCGCAGGCCTTTGAGGGCGTTTCCGACTTCTTCCTGACCGACACCCTGCTCGCCCCGGAGGCCGACGGCACCGGAGATCAGGAGCCGGTCAAGGGCTTCGTGGGCATCACCGGGCGCACCTGCAGCTGGGAGATCGCCCGCCGCCTGGTGGCCGCCAGCGCCCTGCCGGTCATCCTGGCCGGCGGCCTTTCACCGGAGAACGTCGCCGACGGCATCCGCCGGGTGCAGCCGGCCGGCGTGGACAGCTGCACCTGGACCAATGCCGCGGGGGCCGACGGGCGGCCCGTGCGCTTTAAAAAAGACCGGCAGCGGGTTCGGCGTTTTGTCCACCTGGCCCGCCGGGCCGCCGCGCCGGCCGGGGCCCCCAACGACTCGCCCGGGCCGTGATAACCGCAGAGGAGAAACCCAACGATGCTTGAAAGTGGCGATTTGAAAAAAGGCGTGAAAATCGAGATCGACGGCGACCCTTACGTCATCGTGCAGTTCGAGTTCGTCAAACCCGGCAAGGGTCAGGCGCTTTACAAGTGCCGGCTCAAGAACATGGTCACCGGCGCCCAGTTCGACCGCACCTATCGCTCGGGCGAAAAGTTCAACGAGGCCAACCTCGAAGAGCACGAGATGGAGTACCTCTACAACGACGGCGAGAGCTACTGCTTCATGAACACCGCCACCTACACCCAGGAATTCCTCACCAAGGAGCAGGTGGGCGAGGCCGTCAACCTGCTCAAGGAAAACACCGTCTGCAACATGCTCTTCTTCGACCGCAGGCCCATCGGCCTGACCCTGCCCAATTTCGTGGAGCTCAGGATCGAGCACACCGACCCCTGGGTCAAGGGCGACACCGCCTCGGGGGATTCCAAACCCGCCACTCTGGAAACCGGCCACGTGCTTCAGGTGCCGCCCTTCGTGGAGGAGGGCGAGATGATCCGGATCGACACCCGCACCGGGCAGTACGTGGAGCGCGTCAAGAACTGAGTTCCCCGCTGAAAAGCCAATATATGCCTGGGGTCGAGGGAACGCATCTCACGTGTGCCCCAGCGACTTCGAAATGCAGCGCAACGCCGAAATTGGACCTTCAAAAACTGACCGCTTATCCAGCCAGGTAAGGGGTTTTTTGAAGACCACGGCTTATCTCAACCGCTTGTTGCGCCCGGCGGTTTATGTCCCATCGTTCCGGGCCGAGCATCGCAGCAGCCGGCGATAAAGGCCCTGTGGCTGCCTGAGCGTAAGCGAGTTCCACAGGGCCCCGGGGCGCGGGCGGTTTCTTTTGGTTCCTTTTCTTTTCCGCAAAAGAAAAGAAACAAAGAACAAGGGGAGTTGGGAATCCCGACCTGTCCCCGGGGTACCCGTAAAGGTTGACGGTTCCGCAAAAAGTCCACTTTCTGCGTTGCGCTGCATCTCGAAGTCGCCGCGGCGTAAATAAGTACGCCTCACGCCGCTGAGATTTACGCGCCGTAAATTGAACTTTTTTCGAAACCGTCTGGCTTTTGACTTTTTACCGGTTCATCAAGGTTCCTTGCTGCAAAAAACACCGCACGGCGGGGCAAAATGCTTTCTAGGCCGCCGTCAAAATTTGGTAGGCGTTTTCCCGGCGTTTATTTTTCCCGCCGGCTTTTCAGCGCCGCATGCGCCGCCGCCAGGCGCGCCACCGGCACCCGGAAGGGCGAGCAGGAAACGTAGGTCAGCCCCAGCTCGTGGCACAGCGCGATGGACTGGGGCTCCCCGCCGTGCTCGCCGCAGATCCCGATCTCCAGGTCCGATTTGACCCCGCGCCCCTTTTCGACCGCGATCCGCATCAGTTCCCCGACCCCCTCGCGGTCGATGGTGGCAAAGGGGTTGGTCGGCAGGATTTGGCGTTCCATGTATTCGATCAGGAAGCCGGATTCGGCATCGTCGCGGGAGACCCCGAAAACCGTCTGGGTCAGGTCGTTGGTCCCGAAGGAGAAGAACTCCGCGTACTGGGCCAGCTCATCGGCGGTCAGGGCCGCCCGCGGCACCTCGATCATGGTGCCGAATTTGTAGTCGATCTCCAGGCCCTCCTCGGCCATCACCTGGCGGGCCTCGGCCTCCAGCATTTTCCGCTGGATTTTGAGCTCGTTGGGGTGGGCGGCAAGCGGGATCATCACCTCTGGGTGCACGCTGACGCCTTCCTTGGCCACCCGGCAGGCGGCCTCGAAAATCGCCCGCACCTGCATGGTGTAGAGCTCGGGCACGTGGATCCCCAACCGCACCCCGCGCAGGCCCAGCATGGGGTTCTGCTCCCGCAGGCTCTCCACCCGCTGCAGAATCCGCTCCTTTTTCTTGTACTGATCCAGCAGTTCGTCCACCTGTTCCAGGTTGGCGGCGTGCTGCAGGCGGATTTTGAGGTCCGCCATGGCGTGCAGCAGCTCGAAGTGGTTGGGCAAAAATTCGTGCAGCGGCGGGTCCAGCAGCCGGATGATGACCGGCAAGCCGTCCATGGCCCGGAAAAGGCCGATGAAGTCCTCGCGCTGAAACGGCAGGACCGCCTCCAGGGCCTCCTGGCGCTCGACCGGCAGGTCGGTCATGATCATCTTCTGAACGAAGGGCAGGCGCTCGGCCTCGAAGAACATGTGCTCCGAGCGGCACAGGCCGATGCCCTCGGCGCCGTACTCCCGGGCGCGCTGGGCGTCGCGGGGGTAATCGGCGTTGCACCAGACCCCGAGGGTGCGGAATTCATCCGCCCAGCCCAGCAGCTTCAACAGCCACGGATCCTTGATGTCCGATACGGTGGTGGTCAGCTTGCCGTTGAAGACCTCGCCCAGGGTGCCGTCGATGGAAATCCACTCGCCCTCTTTGATGATGGTGTCGCGGAACTTGATCCGGCGCTTGTTCATGTCGATTTCCAGCTCGGTGACCCCCACCACGGCGGGCTTGCCGAACTGCCGGGCCACCAGGGCGGCGTGGCTGGTGCGGCCGCCGCGGCTGGTGAGAATGCCCTCGGCCGCCAGCATGCCGTGGACGTCGTCGGGCTTGGTTTCGGCGCGCACAGGTCTCGGCCACATCGGCATCCAGCGCCACCACGCCCACCGCCGCCCCCGGGGAGACGTTGAGGCCGGTGGCCAGCAGGTTGCCCATTTCCTTGGCGATCTGGATGGCCTCCAGGCTGAACTGGGGGTGGAGGTAGAAATCCACCTGCTCGGCGCTGACCCGCAGCACGGCCTCCTCGCGGCTGATCAGCCCCTCCTCGGCCATGTCCACCGCGATGCGCACCGCGGCCTGGGCCGTGCGTTTGCCGTCCCGGGTCTGCAGCATCCAGAGCTTGCCCTTCTCGATGGTGAACTCCACATCCTGCATCTCGCGGTAGTGGCTTTCCAGGAGCTCGGCGATTTTTTCAAACTCCTCGTAGGCCGCCGGCATCTCATCTTTCAGCTGGGAGATGTCCTTGGTCATGCGGATGCCGGCCACCACGTCCTCGCCCTGGGCGTTGGTCAGGTAGTCGCCCTCGATGTGTTTTTCGCCGGTGGAGCCGTTGCGGGTCATGGCCACCCCGGTGGCGCTGTCATCGCCCATGTTGCCGAAGACCATGGTGACGATGTTGACGGCGGTCCCCAGGTCGTGGGGGATGTTGGCGGCATTGCGGTAGTCGATGGCGCGTTTGCCGTTCCAGCTCTTGAACACCGCCTCGGTGGCCAGCTGCAGCTGCTCCATGGGGTCTTCGGGGAAATTGCGGGCCGCGCGCCCCCGGAAAATGCGCTTGAACTCGGCGGTCACCTCCTGCCACTGCTCGGCGGAAAGCTCGGCGTCGGTCTGGACGCCGGCCCGGCGGCGGGTGGCGGTCAGATACTCCTCGAAGACCTCGTCGGGAAGCCCCATGACCACGCTGCCGAACATTTGGATCAGGCGCCGGTAAGCGTCGAAGACAAAGCGCGGGTCCCCGGTCAGGGCCGCCATGCCCTCGGCGGTGGCGTCGTTGAGGCCGATGTTGAGCACGGTGTCCATCATGCCGGGCATCGAAAACTTGGCCCCGCTGCGGCAGGAAACCAGCAGGGGGTTGCGGCGGTCGCCGAATTTTTTCCCGGTGCGCGCCTCGGTGGCCGCAAGCGCCGTCAGCTGCTGCTCCCACATGCCCTCGGGAAAGGCGCCACCGGCCGCCAAATAGGCGTTGCAGGCTTCGGTGGTGACGATAAAGCCCGGCGGCACCGGCACCCCGATGCGGGTCATTTCCGCCAGGTTGGCCCCCTTGCCGCCGAAGAGGCCGCGCACCGCGTCCCAACTGCCCCCCGCGTATTTTTCAGCTTCATCGACCTCATCGAAGAGATAGACCCACTTTTTGGACATCGCAGTAACCCCTTTCATTTGCGGATTTTGGTTTGACATCGGCCGGGCGGACGCCGGGATTTCTCAGCCGTCCATGGGCAGACCCCACTGCTCGGCAAAAAGAATCTGGTCCAGCGGCTTGCGGCTCCTGCGGGCCGGCGGCGCATCGGCCGCGTAGCCGATCGCCAGCAGGGCCGAGACCTTGATGCGGCGGGGGATCTTCAGAATGGCCTTGACCTTGCTTTCGTCGAACCAGCCGATCCAGCAGGATCCCAACCCCAGTTCGGTAGCCTTGAGAACCATGTGCTCCATGGCGATGCCGAGGTCGATGCGGTAGTATTCGATGCCGGTGACCGTTGACCCGATCCGGTTGCTGATGATATCCAGCTGGGAGCAGCCGGCGATCACCAGCGGCGCCTGGGCCAGCCAGCGGTTGGGGACCACCGGGCGCATGGCCTGGCGGCAGAGGGCCTGGATCCGGCTGCGGTCCTGGACCGCCACGAAACGCCAGGTCTGGCTGTTGCAAGCCGAGGGCGCCCAGCGGGCCGCCTGGCAGATCGCCAGCAGATCTTCGCGCGCCACCGGGCGCGGGTCGAAGGCCCTTACCGAACGGCGCTTTTCAAGGATGCGGTCAAAGGTTGTCATGGCGCTGACGGCGGCCGGGGCCGCTGGGTTGTGATGGGGTGCCGGGTCCCGGGGCTCTCGCGGCCGGCGGCCGCAGTCCCGGAGCCACTATAATGGATATTGAGAATTTTTCAAGCCTTTGAAAA
>JASFIY010000197.1:0-5072 GCA_050122415.1 Desulfobacteraceae bacterium | reverse complement strand
CCCAGTTGTTGAAATGGGTGACCCGCTGCACCTGCGGCAGGGCCATCATCGAGCCCTGGATGCTGACGAAAAAATAGAGGATCGTGCCGGTGAAGACGAACTTGGCGCCGATGTCGGCGTGGATCGCGCCCAGCCGGCCGCGGGCGGTGTACCAGATGTTGATCAGAAACGCCATCACCGGGATGACCATGGCGACGCTGTCCACGATGGAGATCACCTTGAGCCAGGTGGGCACCGGCACCTGGAGCAAGTGGTGGGTACCGATGTGGGTGTAGACCACGATCAGCGACCAGAATCCCAAAAGGGACAGGGTGTGGCTGTAAAGCGGGCTGCGGCAGGCCCTGGGGATGACGTAGTAGGCCACCCCGGCGGCCAGCGGGGTCAGCAGCAGGCCGAAGATGTTGTGGCCGTAAAACCACAGCAGAATGGCGTCGGGGATCCCCACCAGGGCGCCGCTGCCGGGCTGCCAGATCACGTTGCCGAGGCTGAAGGTCACGCCGGTCAGCACCACCGCCGCGCACACGTACCAGACCGACACATAGAGCACCGGCTCCCGGCGCTGTCTGACGGTCATGATCAGGTTGATGAAGACCAGCACAAAGAGCGCCACCACGAGCATGTCCACGGGCCAGATCATCTCGGCGTATTCACGCCCCTGGGTGCGGCCGGCGGCCAGGCTGACCATCGTTGCCACCAGGGTCAGGTTCCAGAGCACCACCGTGGCGACGCCCAGCTTGTCGCTGTAGATCCGGGTGCGCAGCAGGCGCGGAAAATAGTAGAAAGCCGCCCCCAGCAGGCCGGGGGTGACGAACCCGAACAGCACCAGATTGACGTGGATCGGGCGGATCCGGCCGAACACCAGCCAGCCGATGTTTTCCGTCAGGTCCGGCGCAATCAGCTCGGTTGCCCCCAACAGCCCCATGAACGTGGCGACCACCAGCCACAAGCCCGAGGTGATGCAGAAGCCCTTGGCCGTCAGATACGGCTGGTCATCGGTGTGGGCGTCGGTTGTCAATACGGCTCTCCTTCTTTCAGGTCAGCAGCGGCGTCTGCACGCTGCCCAGTCTGCAAACAACGTTGTGCGGCCCGGGGACGGGGCGTCAGTTGTGACATGCCAGCCAGCAGTCGAGGGCGGCGCCCCGCTCGCGGTGGCAGCCGATGCAAAATCCCATTCTGAACCACTGGCCTTTGAGGCGGTCCATGGTCTCCACCGCCCCGTGGCACTCCGCGCAGGCCACGGCCTGCTTGATGTGCCGCTGGTGGTTGAAAAACACGTGCTCGGGCACATAGAAGACCTTGCGCCAGGGCGTCGGGGTGCGGGTGTCGAAATACGCGTGCTCCTTGAGGATCTGGGGGTGCTGGGCGATGATGTAGTTGTGGCAGTAGAGGCACTTTTCCACCGGCGGAATCCCGGGATAGGTGGCCCGCCCCACGTAGGGGTGGCAGAATTCGCACTGGATCGCCTTGACCCCGCTGTGCAGCCGGTGGCTGAAGGGGATCGGCTGCGCCGGCCCGATGTCGGTGGCCGGCGGCGTGTAGAAAAAATAGAGAAAGCCAGCGATCAGCAGAACACAAATGGCTGTCCAGGCAATCGGGGTTCGGTTTGAGCTCAAGGGGCGACTCCTGGTTTCAGGTCGTTTCCGGGGCCTGCGCCATGGCGATTTCAGGAAAAAGGTCCATGAAATAGGCCAGCGCCAGGATCATCAGACTCATAAACCCCAGGGTGATCAGCGCCTCGGACAGCCCCACCGGGATGGCCGCGGCGGCGCCGTGGGCAAAGGCCGGGCCGATCAGCAGGAGGTGCTCCAGCCAGATGCCGGCGATGATCAGGGTGCAAAGCGCCATCATGACCACCGGTCGGGTCTTGATCCGCTTGTTGAGCAGCAGAACGAAGGGGACGATGAAGGCCGCGGCGAAGACCGTCCATGCCAGGGGCTGCCAGGGCATGCGCATCACCCGCTCGATGACGTAGCTGCTCTCCTCGGGGATGTTGCCGTACCAGATGACCACCAGCTGAACGTAGAAAAAATCGCCCCAGACCAGACAGAAGGCGAAAAACAGCTTGCCCAGGTCGTGGAACTGGCTGCTGCTCAGCCCCGAGGCCTCCCCCTGGTTGAGGTGCATCACCGCCGCCAGGATGATCAGCCCGCCCAGGCCGATGTAAAAGGCCTTGACGAAGGTGTAGGCCCCGAAGAGGGTGGAGATCCAGTGGGGGTCCATGCTCATCACCAGGTCGAAGCCGATCAGCGAGAGCACCAGGGCAAAGGCGATGATGTAAAGCAGGCCGAAGACCGTCTTGCGCTGCTGCCAGCGCTCGGGGGCGTTTTCGAGCGCCCCCCGGCCCCGGGTGAAAAAGCCCCGGATGCCGCGGTCTGCGTCCCCCGGGACCAGCTTGGGCTTGAGGGCGTGGTAGAGGTAGCCGAAACCCAGGCCGTAGAGCAGCAGCAGACCGATGCAGTCCCGCCAGAAGAGAAACGGCACGTTCAGCCAGACTTCCTTGCCGTGGAGATCCTCGTCTATCCAGGGGAAGATATGCTCGCTTCCCAGGAAAAGCCCCAGAAAGAGCACGAAGGAGAGCGGGAAAAAGGCGGCGAAGGCCTCCGCCAGCCCCGAGAGCCGGCCGGTCCAGCGGGCTTTGACCAGGTGCATGAGGGCCGAGAAAAGCAGCCCTCCCTGGGCGATCGCCGACCACACCAGAAAGTTGATCAGGTAGGCCTGCCAGGCCCGCTGGGGGTGACCGCCGGCCAGCTGGAAGATGAACGTGGCCAGGGCGACCGCCATCATAAGGGCACCGCCGACGATCAGTGGCTTGTTTTTAAGCGTTAAAACCGGCTTCATGGCGCCTTTAAACCCCGTGCGGGTGAATCGCGTGGACGGCGGCGGGGATCCCGGCCGCAATGCCGGGCCCCGCGTTTAGGCCTCGAAAACCCGCGCTTGACCGCCTTTGCGGCGGAAGTAGTCCTCCAGTTCGGCCTGGCCGTCTTCGCTGCAGGTCGCCAGAATGCCGAAATGGGAGCCCGAGCAGCGCGGATCGTAGTGTTGGAGATCCCCGTAGTCCGGCAGGTTGGTCTGGGTGATCAGGCCGATCACGTTGCCGAAGACGGCAAAGAGAATCGTGAACTCGAAGCCCACGATGAAAAAGGGGATCAGCGAGACCACCGGTTTGCCCGAGACGATCAGCCCCCAGCGGGTGGCGGTGAAGATCGCCAGCAGAAAACCGGTGAAAAAGCCGATGATGCCGCCGGCCAGGGTGAACCAGCCGACGGCGCTCTTCTTGACCTTCAGCGCCTGCGCCAGCTTCTGGCTGGGGATCGGGCTGTGGACCCGCTGGAGCTTCCAGGGGGTGTTGGGCAGGTCCGCGGCCACGGCCGCCGCCTGGTCCTCGTCGCTGAAGAGCCCCATGACATAGCGTTCAGCCGGCATGCGGTCCTCCTTCGTGGAGGGTTTCCTTGATCTCGGTCATCGAGACCGACGGCAGGTGTTTGACGAACAGCAGGAACAGAAAGAAGAACAGGCAGAAGCTGCCGATCATGATGCCGAACTCGATGGCGGTCGGCGCGTAGAGGCCCCAGGCGTGGGGGATGAAATCGCGCGCGACGCTGGTGATGATGATCACGAAGCGCTCGTACCACATCCCGACGTTGATCAGCAGGGAGAGGGCGAAGAGCCAGCGGATCGAGGTGCGGATCCGCTTGAGGAAGAACAGCAGGGGGATTACGGTGTTGCAGACCACCATGATCCAGAACCCCACCCGGTAGTCGCCCAGCATGCGGTAGCGGAAGACTTCGATTTCCACCGAATTGAAGCTGTACCAGGCGATGAAAAACTCGGTGGCATAGGCGAACCCGACGATCATGCCGGTCAGGATGATGGTCTTGGCGACGTTTTCCAGCACATCGACCGTGATGATCTTTTCATAGTGGAAGATATGCCGCAGCGGGATCATCAGGGTCAGCACCATCGCCAGCCCCGAGTGGATGGCGCCGGCAACGAAATAGGGCGCGAAGATCGTGGTGTGCCAGCCGGGCACCACGCCCAGGGCGAAATCCCAGGAGACCACGCTGTGGACCGAGATCACCAGCGGCGTGGCCAGGGCCGCGAAGAAGAGGTAGCCGCGGGTGTAGTGGCGCCACTGCTCGTGCTTGCCGGTCCAGCCCAGCGAGATCACCGTGAAAATCTTTTTGCGCAGCCCGGTGGCGCGGTCGCGCACGGTGGCCAGGTCGGGCAGCATGCCGGTGTACCAGAAGAGCGAGCTGACCGTCAGGTAGGTGCTGATGGCCACCACGTCGAACATCAGCGGCGACTGGAAATTGGGCCACAGGGTCCGCTGGTTGGGGTAGGGCAGCATGTAGTAGACCGCCCATACCCGCCCCAGGTGGATGAAGGGGAAAAGCCCGGCCGTGCAGACCGCGAACACGGTCATGGTTTCGGCGGCGCGCGCGATCGGGTTGCGCCAGCCGGCCCGAAAGAGGTGCAGGATCGCCGAGATCAGGGTGCCCGAGTGGGCGATCCCCACCCAGAAGACGAAGTTGATCAGGTAGGTGCCCCAGGCCACCGGGATGTTCTGGCCGCCGACCCCGATGCCCACGAAGATCTGGTAGAGCCAGCAGGCCGCTCCCAGCAGGATGCCGCCGGCCAGCACGGCGACGGCCGCCCAGTAGCCCGGCCGGGGCTTTTCCAGGGTTTGCAGGACTGTCTGGTCGATGGTCGCGTAAGTGAGCTCTGACATGGGTGGTCTATATCTCCTGAACCACTTTGCGCAGGTAAATGACCGCCGGTTTGGTGTTCAGATAGCCCATCACCTGATAGGCGCGGCGGTCCGTGACCATCCGGCGCACCCGGCTGCCGGGCTCCATCAGGCTGCCGAAGACCAACGCGCCGGTGGGGCAGGTCTGCAGGCAGGCGGGCTGGATTTCGCCGTCGCGGATGGCGCGGCCTTCGTTTTTGGCGGCGTTGTGGGCCTCCTTGATGCGCTGGATGCAGAACGAGCACTTTTCCATCACCCCCTTGCTGCGGGCGGTGACGTCCGGGTTGAGCTGGAGATTCAGCGGGGGGGGCCACTGCCAGGTGAA
>JASFIY010000196.1:0-5074 GCA_050122415.1 Desulfobacteraceae bacterium | reverse complement strand
GGTTGAGCGACTCCACGAGTTTGCGGCCGTAGGCGAGAACCTCATCAACGCCCAACGGCCGGTCGTGTTGCCTAAAGACCTGCTCTATGGCCATTCTTTGCGAAGTGTTACGCCTCAGAGCCTGATCCTCCTTTCTTGAAAATATAGGTTTTTCCCGATTTTATTGCAAGACGTTTCGCAACAAGCTTGACAGGCGATGCGCAAAAAATGGGTTGTGACGTTGTTGACCATCTGTCTCGCTTTTGGATCGATGCTGCTTCCGCCCGTGATGAGGGTCGCTGCTGCCGATCAAACCGTGCTGGTAACGGCTTTCCCCATCTTCCAGATCGTGCGCAATGTCACCCAGGGACGGGACGGGGTGCAGGTCGATCTCATGTTGCCGAGTCAACTGGGCTGCCCGCACGACTACGCACTGACGCCCCAGGACATGCAAAAGCTGGCCAAGGCCGACATCCTGGTGGTCAACGGTCTGGGCATGGAGGAGTTTCTTGGCGCGCCAGTTAACAATGCGAATCCCCATATCAAAGTCATCGAAAGCGCAACCGGCATCACGGCAACCCTTCACTACACTGAGGACCAGGGCCATGCGCATGGTCAGGAGCACGCTCATGGAGATGCAGGGAGCCATGGCGAAGGGCATGACCATGGCCACCACGGCGAGCACCCGTTTGAATGGGCCGGGGCATTCACGCTCGACCCCGGTACCTACCGGTGGTCATTTGCCAAGGTCGACGGCAAATACGCCGACCCGGGGATGAAAATGGTTTACGTTGCCTCCGACCTGAAGGACCCCATCGAACATGTGGAAGATAACGTCATGGAGTTGTTCGAAGGAGACGGACAAGCCCTGAAACACGGCGGCCGCTTGCACCCTGGTGAGTTGTATGCCCTGCAATTCGACGGCGCCCGCAACGCGACGGAATTTGAAATTGGGATCGAAAAGGCCGGGACCTACGTTTTTTTCACCGAACACATGCCCTCGGAATTCGAAGCCGG
The DNA here is from genome assembly GCA_050122415.1 of Desulfobacteraceae bacterium. GTDB lineage: Bacteria > Desulfobacterota > Desulfobacteria > Desulfobacterales > JAABRJ01 > JAABRJ01. The sequence goes on along the minus strand of JASFIY010000196.1, from coordinate 4,078 downwards.
GGATCATTTCTTCAAGACCGCCGGCGGCAAAGACGTTGAACCGGTGCTCCAGGAGCCGGAACACGCTCATGCCCATCATCACGGGGAGGGCCACGACGCGCACGGTCATGGTCACCAACATGCCGGCGTGAATCCGCATCTCTTCGCCAGCCCCCGCATGACCGCCCAGCTTGCCATGAACATCGCAGCCGAACTGTCCAAGGTCGACCCCAACGGCGCGGCCACCTATTTCAAGAACGCCCAGGCCTATGCGGAAACCATGAACAGGCTTGCCGACGAGATGGCCGCCCGCAGCAAACGCCTGAAAAACAACCGCATCGTGCAACCCCACGGTATCTTTGATTATCTGGCCCGCGACCTGGGTCTTGAAATCGTCGCCGTGATGCAGGCCCATGGCCAAGAGCCTTCGGCTTCCGAGATGATGCAGCTTGTCAAGACCATCAAAGATCAACGAGCAGGGGCGATCTTCACCGAGCCGCAGTACCCTGAGAAAGTCGGCCAAACCCTGTCGAAAGAAACCGGCATCCCAGTCGCCATGCTGGACCCGGTGGCCACCGGCCCCGAAAACGCGCCGCTTACCTACTATGAAACGGTCATGCGCCAAAACATGCAAACTTTGGAGTCGACGCTGGGGGTCAAGTAAACATGGCCCAGCCATGCCATCCCCATGGGGCCGCCGTGACGTTCGCGGATGTTACGGTGGCCATCGGCGGCCATACCATCCTGGACAACATATCGGCCAGAATCCCCCAGGGAAGCTGCACAGCCCTGGTCGGACCCAACGGTGCGGGGAAAACGACGCTGATTTTGGCCCTGCTGGGAGAATTGCCCTACACGGGCCTCATCTCGGTTTCCCGCCCGGAAGAGGGAAGGTCTTTGCGCATCGGCTACCTCCCGCAGCGGGTTCAGTTCGACCGGGGCATGCCCCTTACCGTGCTGGAGTTTATGGCCATGGGGCGACAGCGAAGCCCGTTGTGGTTCGGTGTGCGCCGGGCACACCGTGACCGAGCCCGGGAACTGCTGGCGGCCGTCAAAATCGATGGATTGGAAAAAAGAAGGGTCGGAGCGCTCTCGGGCGGGGAAATGCAGCGGCTGCTCCTGGCGCTGGCGCTCGGGCAGGAACCGGAATTGCTGGTCTTGGACGAGCCGGCATCCGGGGTGGATTTTCAAGGAGAGCACGTCTTTTGCGAACTGCTGGACAAACTGCGCTGCGAACGGGGCTTTACCCAGTTGATGGTCAGTCATGACTTGCCTACGGTGACCCACCACGCCACCCATGTGATTTGCCTCAACCACAGGGTGGCCGCGGAAGGCTCCCCCCGCGAGGTGCTCACCGCCGAAACCCTTTCCGCGACTTTCGGCCTGCACATGGGATTGGTGGACAGCCGGGTCTTACCGAGTGGAGAATGCAGTTGCTCCTTGCCATGCTGCCGAGGAGAGTCCGGCGATGCCTGAACTGATGGTCTTGTACGACCTCATTGCCAAACTTTTGCCCTTGGAGTCCATGCAGATGCGCTTTATGCAGCAGGCGCTCGTGGGCCTGCTGCTGCTCGCGCCCATGGTGGCCCTGATGGGCGTGCAGGTGGTCAATTTCCGCATGGCTTTTTTCGCCGACGCCATCAGCCATTCGGCCTTTACGGGCGTTGCACTGGGGCTGATTCTGGCCGTCAGCCCGAACTGGAGCATGCCTGCTTTCGGTCTGCTGGTGGGACTGGCGATTGTGGTCAGCCAGCGCCGAAGCACCCTGGCCAACGACACCGTCATCGGGGTGTTCTTCTCCGGCGTGGTGGCCTTCGGCTTGGCGGTTGTCAGCCGGGACAAGAATGTGGCCCGCGATATTCATCGATTCCTTTATGGAGACATTCTAACCGTCGGGGATGGCGACATTTGGGCGATGATGGCGCTTCTCGCGCTGCTGGTGTTTTTCCAGAGCTACGGCTACAACCGGATGCTCTACATCGGCTTTAACACGGTCGTCGCCAAAGCGCATGGAGTGCGCGTGGCCGCCTACCAGTACATCTATGCGGGGCTGTTGTCCTTTGTGGTCATTTTTTCGGTCTGGGCCGTCGGTGTTCTGCTGGTGACGGCCATGCTGATCGTCCCGGCGGCCGCTGCGCGCAACTTCGCCCGCACGGCGGGCGGCATGGTGTGGTGGGCGCTGCTGGTCAGCACCACCTCGGCGGTGGTGGGCCTGCTGGTTTCCGCGCAAGACTGGGCCCGCACCGCCACCGGCGCGACGGTGATTCTCGTGGCTTTTGGGTGGTTTCTGGCGAGCTTCTTGACAAATTTCTTTGCTGGGAAGCAGCGGGGACAGTCGCGGGTGAATCTCAGGCGGCGTACCCAGAAACGATAAGGAGAGCGGATAGGTCATGTCGAGCGGACGAACGCGAAAACGATATGGCATCGGTGTCGACACCGGCGGCACGTTCACGGATGCCGTTTTACTGGACCTCGATACCCACCAAATCATCAAGACCAGCAAGCAGCCGACCACCCATTACGACATCAGCCGCGGTGTCATGGCGGCGCTGGCTGATGTGTTGGCCGCCCATGAAGGAAATGCCGTCACCAACATCGCCCTTTCCACCACCCTGGCCACCAACGCCATTGCCGAGGGACACGGCGCGAGGGTCGGCCTGTTGGTCATCGGACCGGTAAAGCCGTTCGATCTGCCTGTTGTTTCGGTTCGATACATCGACGGCGGGCACGATCTTCGGGGTGTTGAGGTTAAGCCGTTGGAGACCGAGCGGATCGTCGAAACGGTTCTGTCGCTCAAGGGCCATGTGGATGCCTATGCCATTGCCGCCAGCATGAGTTTGGAAAACCCATCCCACGAGCTTGTCGTGGCCAAGGCCGTCGAACTGTTGGATCCGAAACCGGCCTTTTGCTCCCACCAGATCAGCCAGCACACGGGCATCATGGCGCGCGCGGCCACGGCTGTTTTTCACGCCCGCCTGATGCCCATCCTGATGAATTTCGTTTCCCGTTTGAAACAGCTTGCGCAGGAAAAGCGGATCACCGCTGAAATGAAAATCATTCGTGGCGATGCCACGGCCGTCGATCTGGAATCGGCTGTATCTCGCGCTGCCCATACCGTTGCCAGTGGGCCAGCGGCCACGGCCTACTTCGGTGCCATGTCGGCCGTTGATCAAACGGCGTTGATCGTGGATATCGGCGGCACCACAACCGACATCGCCCTGGTCGAGGATGGCCGACCGGTGATTTCAACCAGCGGCAGTTTGATTGATCGATGGCTGACGCACGTCGATGCGATCAAAATGCACACGGTCGGCATCGGCGGGGATAGTCAGGTTGCCATCGATCGGACCGGACAGTTGACCATCGGTCCGGGCCGGGTGCAATCGCTTGCCATGTCCCCCGGCATCGCCGATCCGGCTGGGTGGCTGGGAAATGACTCCCAAGGCCGTTACCTCGTGCGGCCCGGTGCAGGCAGCAGCGACCCCATGGACCCTATCCTCGAGCACCTCACAAACGGCGGTGCCGCGTTTGCCGAACTGAGGAAACGCAGCGGGTTGTCAGAATCGAGCCTGGATCGCAGAATCGGGGCTTTGGTATTCCAGCGCCAGGTGGTGGAAATCGGTTTTACGCCGACGGATGCGCTGCACGTGCTGGGCATGCTCGATTTCGGCGATGGCGCCCTGTCGGAGGCGGGTGCCGGTGTGCTGGCCAGGAGACGCAACCAGCCGGTGGAGGCGTTCTGCAGGGCGGTCGTGGATCTCACCCAAATAAAGATCGCGGACGCCGTCATCGCCTTCCTGATGGCTCACGTTGCGGGCCGCAACGATGCCTTTATCCCGTTTATCCGGCAAAAGAACGATTATTTCTCGACACAGGTCAGGCTCGCCATTCCCATGGTCGGTATCGGTGCCGCCGCCGGTAGACTGCTTCCGGAAGTGGCGAAACGACTCGAAACCCCGATTATTTTTCCGCCCCATTACGAAGTCGGTAATGCGGCGGGCGCTATTATGATCGCTGCAGGCAAAGGACAACCGCATGGAAAGCTGCAATCCGAGGACCCAACACACGCCAGAGTGCTTCATGGCAGTGCTCGAGGTGG
>JASFIY010000195.1:0-5077 GCA_050122415.1 Desulfobacteraceae bacterium | reverse complement strand
GGCCTGCTCTTTCTGGCCACCATCGCCCTGTTGATTCCTTCGGCCGTATCCAGAGCCGATTCCACGGTGGGCGCGGCTTTCAGCCAGAAGGTGAGCGTGGGTCTTTCGGTGCTGCTCATTGCCGCATACGGGTTGGGGGAACTGTTCTCACTCAAAACGCACCGCGAGCTGTTTGCCAGTGCGCAATCCGGGGAGGCCTACTAAGCGCCGTGGCCGATGGGGGTGGCCCTGGCCACCCTGGCCGGCGTCACGCTGCTGTTGGCGCTGGTCAGCGAAGTGTTCGTCGAGTCGGTGCAGCAAGCCGCCGAGACCTTCGGGATGACCCCCGCTTTTGTGGGATTCGTCGTCGTGGCGCTGGTCGGCGGCGCGGCGGAGATGGCTGCCGCCTTTTCCGGCGCCCGCAAGAACCGGCTGGACCTGAGTGTGGGGATCGCCTTGGGCAGCGCGGCTCAAATCGCACTTTTCGTCGCACCGCTGCTTTTGTTCGCGAGCTATTTCATCGGGCCGACGCCCATGGATCTGCAATTCTGGCCGGGTGCGGTGCTGATGATCCTGGTTGCCACCCTGACCGCAAGCTTGGTCACAAACAGCGGGCGTTCGGCCTGGTTCGTCGGGGTGTTGGTGCTCATGGTCTACCTGATCTTCGCCATGACGCTTTACCTGTTGCCGCCCCGAGGCTAGCCAAGGACCAGCCCATCCGCGCCTTGCGGGCCTTGACCGGTGACGCGGGGAACGCCCCGGTATTAAACCGTCTCAAAACCAAAGGGGGACCACGGTGAAAAAAACAATAGGGCTCGGCCTTATTAGGCTCTTGGGGGCCGCAGTCGCAACACTGGCGTTGGTTCTGGCGCTTGGCGCGGCGACGGCGCTGGCTTTTGGTGACACGCCGGTGAGGCCTCCTGCGGCGCAGGATCCGGAAGCCCGGGCGATCCTCCTAAAGATGGCGAACTTTCTCGCCCAGGCGCCGGCTTTGGGGGTGACCATGCGCAGCGGCTACGACGCGATCCAGGCGGACGGCCAGCGGGTCGAGTTCGGCGCGCGGCGCCGGATTCTCTTGCAGCGACCCGACCGGTTTCGCGTCGAGGCCGAGCGCAGCGATGGCGATCGTGGTCTGGTCTTGTTCGACGGTCAGGCGCTGACCGCCTTCAGGGCCGAAGACAACGTCTACGCAAGGTTGGAAAAACCCGGTACGCTGGATGATGTCCTGATTTTTATGGTCAGGGATCTGCAGATGGAACTACCCTTGGCCCGGATGTTCCTCAAAGGCTTCCCGCAGGATTTGGAGCAACGGGTTACATCGGTCCGCTATGTGGAGGAGAATGTTCTCTTCGACGTCCCCACCGACCATCTGGCGGTCCGTTCCGCAGAGGTCGATTTACAGGTGTGGGTTGCCCAGGGCGAGCAGCCCCTCCCGCGCCGGGTCGTCCTTACCTACAAGAATGCACCGGGCCGGCCACAGTTCCGGGCCGACTTGACCGATTGGGACCTCTCTCCCAAGGTTGACGCCGATCGATTCGCCTTTACGCCGCCGGCGGGGGCCGAGCAGATCCCGCTGCTCGCCCCGGTTCGGCGCAAGGGCTCCGGGCCCATCGAGAAAGGAGGTCGACAATGACACGCAAGTCTCCAGCGGCCACAGTGATTATCGGAGCGATCTTTCTGTTCGCGACCGCCCTGGCCGGCTTGGCTGAAGCCCGCGGTGGCGGTGGGCGTGGCGGAGGCGGTGGCCGTGGCGGAGGCGGCGGTTTCTCGCGCAGCAGCCCCGCCAGCGGTGGCGGCTTCTCGTCCCGCTCCACCGCACAGCGTCCGGCGCGGGGATCGACCCGCCAGGCGGGAACGGTCCAGCGTTCGGCGCGACCCGCGACCCAACAGACGGGATCTTCCCAACGGTCTACCCAGCAGGCCAGCCGGCAGGAGAGCGCCTCCCAACGGCAGGGGCAACGCCAGGAGACCGCCGGTGAACGGCAGGGGAGCCGGGAGGACTACAGCGGCGAGTCCCGCGAGGACTGGCAGGAACATCAGGACCAGAACCGGGAGGACTGGCAGGATCACGCCGAAGATAGCCGCGAGGATCGGCAGGACTTCTACGAAGACGAATACCATGGCGGTGATTGGGACAACCGCTGGCATGACGATGACGACGTCGCCGCGGCGTTTGTCGTCGGGGCAGCCGTCGGTGCCACCGCCGGGGCGGTCGCGACCGCGGCCTCGCAACCCACCTACGTGACGCCCGTGACGACGCTTCCCTGCGCCGGCACGGCAGTGGTCGCTAACGGGGTTACCTATTACCAGTGCGGCAGCACCTGGTACCAGCGCGGCTACCAGAGCGGGTCCGTGGTCTACATCGTCGGGGCGCCGCCCCCGGGGTTTTGATTGCGGTCCTTCCCCGCCTTTTGGCTGGTTTTTGCATGACACCGGCAGACCAATCAAAGGGGACCCATAAAAATCAACCGGCTTTCCCGAGGAGGGCGTTGACATGCAAGACCAAGCCCGATACGAAAAAACCGAGACCCTCAAAAACGGAACCTCGGTGAGAATCAGGGCCATCGCTCCCGACGACAAGGACAGGCTGTCGGAAGCTTTTCACAATCTCGAAGCCGAATCGGTCTATACCCGCTTCTTTCATCACAAGAAAACGCTTACCGAGGCCGAGCTCACGGCCGCCACCGAGGTGGACTTCGAAAAGGTGGTGGCCCTGGTGGCCACGGTGGGGAAAGGGGACGCCGAGGTGATCATCGGAGTGGGAAGGTATGTGAGCTACGGTGACGCCCGGCCGCTGCCCAGCGCGGAGGTGGCCTTCACCATCGAGGAGGATTATCAGGGTCAGGGGCTCGCCAGCCGTCTGCTGCGGCACCTGGCCGCCATCGGACGGGAAAAGGGGCTGGCCCGGTTCGAGGCGGAAGTGCTGGCTGAAAACAAGGCCATGCTCACCGTATTTGAACGCAGCGGGCTGCCCATGAAAACGGCGTTTGAGGGGGGAACCCTGCATGTGACGATGGCGCTGGCCGAGATCGGCGCCTGATCAGCGCTCTGCGGTGCGACAGGCAAGGCCCCGCCTCATGCGAACGAGCGGTCGTCGTCCCGCAGCCGATTCGTGAAAGGAAATCGCCATGGCCAACGCCATAGTGGTGCTCAACGCGGGATCGTCGAGCATCAAGTTTTCACTCTTTCTGGAGCGGCAAGGGGCCCTCGAGCTGGACCTCCGGGGACAGGTCGAGGGGCTTTACACCAACGCGCGCTTCGTTTCCAAGGCGGCCGACGGCAGTCTTAAAGCCGAAAAGACCTGGCCTGCCGGCGTCTCGCTGGACCACGACGGGACCCTGGACCATCTGGTCGAGCATCTGCGCGCCGAGCTCTCCGACGACCGGCTGATCGGCGTGGGGCACCGGGTGGTGCACGGCGGTCTGGCCTACACGCAGCCGGTCCGGGTGGATGCGGCGGTGCTGGAGGTCCTGGAAACCTTCGCGCCCCTGGCCCCCCTGCACCAGCCCCACAACCTTACCCCGATTCGCCGCGCGCTGGCGCGCATGCCCGAGCTGCCCCAGGTGGCCTGCTTCGATACCGCGTTTCACAGAAGCCAGCCCGAAGTGGCCCAGATGTTCGCCCTGCCGGCCGAACTGCGGGATGCGGGGGTCATGCGCTACGGGTTCCACGGCTTGTCCTACGAGTACATCGCCTCGGTCCTGCCCGCTATCGCGCCGCGGGCCGCAAAGGGAAGGTGCGTGGTGCTGCACCTGGGCAATGGGGCGAGCATGTGCGCCCTGGAGGCCGGGCGGAGCATCGCCAGCACCATGGGGTTCACGGCGGTTGACGGGCTGCCCATGGGCACCCGCAGCGGCGCCCTGGATCCCGGCGTGATCCTGTATCTCATGGACCAGCGCGGAATGGGTGCCCGCGCCATCGAAAAACTGCTCTACACCCAGTCGGGACTGCTGGGTGTCTCGGGCATCTCCAGCGACATGCGCACGCTGCTGGCCAGCACGGCGCCCCGGGCCAAGCTGGCCGTGGACCTTTTCGTCTACCGCATCCGCCGCGAGCTCGGCTCATTGGCGGCGGCGCTTGGGGGACTGGACGCCATCGTCTTTACCGGGGGTATCGGGGAAAACGCGGCGGCCATCCGCAGCCGCGTCTGCCGCGACGCCGCCTGGCTGGGGGTGGAACTTGATGAGGATGCCAACACCGGCGGCCGGGAATGCATCAGCAGCGGTTCGAGCCGCGTGGAGGCCTGGGTGGTCCCCACCAACGAAGAGCTGATGATCGCGCGCCACACCCGGCGCCTGCTTGGAATAAATTAGGAGAATCACATGAAGACAGACGTGCCGCGACCGGTATTAAAAGACAAAAAGGCGCTGGTGGTTGGGATCGCCAACGAACACTCCATCGCCTACGGCTGCGCCAGGGCCTTCCGCGAGTTGGGGGCCGAGTTGGCGCTCACCTATCTCAACGAGAAAGCCAAACCGCATGTCGCGCCCCTGGCCCAAGAGCTGGAGGCGGCGATATTCATGCCGATGAATGTGGCCAGGCCCGGCGAGTTGGAGGCGGTGTTCGACCGCATCGCGCGGGAGTGGGGGCGTCTGGACATCCTGGTGCACTCCATCGCCTTCGCCCCCAAGGAGGACCTCCAGGGCGGGCTGCTGAGCTGCTCTGCCAACGGCTTCTCGGTGGCCATGGACATCTCCTGCCACTCGTTCATCCGCATGGCGCTCCTGGCGGCGCCCCTGATGAAGGAGGGCGGAACGCTCTTCGCCATGAGCTACCACGGGGCGCAGAAGGTGGTGCCCAACTACAACGTGATGGGGCCGGTCAAGGCGGCCCTGGAGGCGGTCTGCCGCTACCTGGCCCATGAACTCGGACCCCAGAAGATCCGTGTGCACGCGATTTCGCCGGGTCCGCTGAAGACCCGGGCGGCCTCGGGGCTCAAGGACTTCGACCGGATGCTGAACGACGCCGTCGAGCGCGCACCGGTGGGCGAGTTGGTGGACATCATGGATGTGGGGTTCACCTGCGCCTTCCTGGCGACGCCTTACGCCCGGCGGCTCACCGGTCAGACGGTGTATGTCGATGGCGGCGCCAGCATCAT
>JASFIY010000194.1:0-5091 GCA_050122415.1 Desulfobacteraceae bacterium | reverse complement strand
GACGATCGCCATCTCCACCAGGCGTTTGTCGCCGTAGGCCAGCTCACGCGCCGGGCGGTGGGCCGCGTCCGCCAGGCCGACGCGCTCCAGTTGGGCCGCGGCTTGGCGGTAGACCGCCTTTTGGCGGGCCAGCGGGCGCCAGAAATTCCACCCCTGACGGTGCTGGAGCAGCAGCGGGACGACCACGTTGTCCAGCACGCTGAGGTCCGGGAAAATGTTGGTGATCTGAAAGGAGCGCACCAGCCCCAGCGGCGCCACCCGATGGGCCGGCAGGCCGGTGATGTCCCGGCCGTCGAACACCACGCGTCCCCCGGTGGGTGCGAAACGGCCGGAAACCAGATTGTAGAAGGTGGTCTTGCCCGCCCCGTTGGGTCCGATCAGGGCGGTGAGGACCCCTGCGGGGATTTCCAGCGAGATGCGGCTGAGCACCTGGAATTTGCCGAAATGGTGGGAGAGGTCCTGCACCTCGAGCAGCGGCCTGGGGCTCATGGGCGGGGCCTCCGGGGGCGGGGCCGGCGCACTGCCAGGAGCCCGGTGATGCCTTTGGGAAAAAAGAGGACCACCAAGATCAGGATGGACCCCAGCACGATCATCCAGTTTTGGGTGAACTGGGTGATGATCTGCTCCAGCAGGAAAAAGACGGCGGCGCCCACCGCCGGCCCCAGGAAAACGCCGCTGCCGCCGAGGATCGTCATCAGCGCCGGCTTGGCCGAAAAGGTCCAGTGCAGGTAGTCGGGGGTCGCCATGCTGTTGAAAAAACAGAACAGGGTGCCGGCCAGTCCGGCCAGCCCCCCGGCGATGACGAAGGCCAGCAGGCGCACCTGCTGGACGCGGCCGCCGACGAAGGCGAAACGCTCCTTGTTCTCCCGCACGGCCGTCAGGATCAGCCCGAAGGGCGAGCGGCCCACCTGCCAGAGCAGCAGGGTGCCCAGAAGGCCGGCCGCCAGGGTGAAGAGGTACAGGCTGACGGGCGAATAGAGGCTGATGGCCGCCCCCGGCAGCCGCAGGGGCGGCAGTCCGAGGAGCGGCAGGCCGTCGCTGCCGCCGGTCACCGCGCGCCAGTTGTGGGCGATGGTGAAGAGCATCATGCCGAAACCCAGGGTCAGCATGGCGAAAAAAATCTCGTCGCGCCGGACGCAGAGATACCCCACCGCCAGGGCCGCCAGGGCTGCGGCGGCGCTTCCCAAAAACAGCGCCAGCCAGACGGAGCCGCCGCCGGCCTGAAGGTAAAGGGCGGCGGCAAAGGCCCCCAGGCCAAAAAACCCCCCCTGCCCGAAAGAGAGCAGCCCTGCCGTGCCGAAGAGCAGGTTGAAGCTCAGCGCAAAGAGGCTCATGATCAGAATTTCGGTGAGCACCAGGGTCCAGTAGGTCGGCAGCAGGAAGGGGCAGAGGATCAGGGCCGCGAGGCCGAGGCCGGCCCACACAAGGGGGCCGCCGGGTCTTGGGGGGGTGGCGGGCACGGCTAGACCTCGCGCCCGAAAAAGCCGCGCGGCCGCACCAGCAGCACCACCGCCAGCAGGAGGTAGGGCAGGGCCATCTGGGCTTGGCCGGCGAAGACGGTGCCGAAGGATTCCAGCAGACCCAGGAAGAGGGCCCCCACGAAGGCGCCGGGGAAGCTTCCCAGCCCGCCGATGACCACCACGATGAAGCTTTCGATGATGATCCGGTCGCCCATGGAAGGCGCCAGGCTCTGCTGGGGTGCTGCGAGCGCCCCGCCCAGGGCCGCCAGCCAGGCCCCCAGGGCGAAGACGGCGGTAAACAGGAGCGGCACGCGCACGCCGATGCCTTCGGCCATCTCACGGTCCAGCGCCGCCGCCCGCACGATCCGGCCCCAGCGGGTGAACTGGAAGAAGATCCACAGGCCAAGGCCCACCAGGGGGCCGACAATGATCAGGAAGAGGCGGTAGACCGGGTAGGTGCGGCCGAAGAGCGGAAAAACCCCGGCCAACAGCGGCGGCGCCTCGACCACGTGATAGGCCGGTCCCCAGAGCAGCAGGACCGCGTCGTCCAGCACCAGCAGGATCGCGAAGGTCAGCAGGAGCTGGAAGCTCACGTCCCGGGCGTAGACCCGGCGCAGCAGAAAACGCTCCACCACGACCCCCAGGGCCGCCACCACAAGCGGCCCCAGCGCCAGGCCGAGCCAGAAGCTGGGTACGATCCGCATGATCTGCATGCAGAGATAGGCCCCCAGCATGAAGAGCGCCCCGTGGGCGAAGTTGAGGACCCCCAGCACCCCGAAAACCGTCGTGAGCCCCATGGAGATCAGAAACAGCAGCATCCCCCAGCTCAGCCCGTTCAGCGTGTTGATGGCCAGTGTCTCCACACCCACCTCTGCGGCAGCTCCGTAAAAAGCCCAATTTCCGCGTTGCGCTGCATCTCGAAGCGGCCGCGGCGCACAGATGTAAGCCTCACGCCGCTGAGATTTGCGCGCCGCAAATGGTCCCTTATAGGAAACTGCCGGGTTTTTGACTTTTTACTTCCTCGCCAACTTGGTGGATCAGGGGTTCCCCGAATCCTCGTGATCCCCGTCAGGGCGTTATCCGGCAGCCGGTTTCGGATACCGGCGGGGTGATCTCCGAACCCGGGAAAACCCGCAGGGGTTTCAGGATCGGGAACGGATAGGCCGGGTCAGCGGCGGTCTTGCCCCAGCAGGCGTCGGTGAGCGCCTGGTGGTCCTCGGCCCGGATGGTGATGGGCCCCACCGGCAATTCAAGGCTGAGCCCCTCCAGGGCCTTGATCACGGCCTCCTTGTCGAGGGTTGCGGCCTTCTCCACCGCGGCCTTGTACGCGTAAACCGCCCCGTAGGCCCCGTGGGCGTTGTAGGACGGGTACTGGCCGAAGCGGCTGTAGTAGTCGTTTCGGAAGCGCTGGTTGAGGGCCGAATCGTTGGCCAGGAACCAGTAGCGGGTGCCCACCCAGATCCCCTTGGGCATCTTGTCGCCCAGGGCGTCCAAAACTTCCACCGCCCCGCCCAGGGTCATGAGCACTTCGAAATCGCCGTTGAAAAACCCCATCTGATCGGCCTGGCGCACAAAATCGATCAGGTTGCCGCCCCACAGCGAGATCAGCACGCCCTGGGGCTTGGCCTGCATGATTTTGGTGATGTAAGCGCTGAAATCGGTGGTTTTGGCGGGCGGAAAGGCCGTCTGGGCCTCGGGTAGAAAGTTCACCGCGGGCTTGATCTGTTTGAGGTATTTTTGAAAGTACTCCCAGGACTGATGCCCGAAGGCGTAGTCCGGGCCGATGGTGGTCCAGGTGTCGGCCTTGGTCTCGGCGGCGATCAGGGCAGCGGCTTTGAGGTTCTGGTCGAGACTGAGGGAAATGCGGAAGGTATAGCGGTTGCAAAGGCTGCCGGTCACATCGGGCGTGGCGGCGTGGGTGATGATCAGCGGCGTTTTCATCTGCAGCAGCGCCGGCACCACCGCGTTGGCCACCCCGCTGGAATCCAGCCCGATCAGGCAGTCCACCGCCTCTTGGAAAACCAGTTTGCGAAAGACCCGGATGCCCACATCGGGCTTGCCGGTGGAATCCTCGAAACGCGCCTCCAGCTTGCGCCCCAGGATGCCGCCCTCGCGATTGATCTCATCGATGGCCATCTCCGCCCCCTGTTTGGCGAATTGACCGTAGGTGGCAAAGGGCCCCGACATGATGTAGACGAAACCGATCTTGATCGGCGCGGCCGTTGCCGCGGCGGAAGCCGGCAGGCCCACCGCCAGGCTGACCAGAACGGCCGCGCACAGCGCACCCCGAAAACCTTTCATGGGCACCTCCCTCTGAGAATGTTCAACGCCAAACACTGCTTGGGCCCCCCCCGGGGCGCAATCACCGCCGGGCAAGCGGCTGTGTTTTGGGGGCCTTCCGGGCCCTCCGGCGGGTGGGGGACCCGCGGGCCGAAAACAGCCCCACGGCCGCGTGATGAGTCCCCATAATCATATGATATTCAAATTTTATACGCCGATTCGAACTTCTTTGCAACCGCCCTGTTTTCATGGGGGGGCGGTGACAACCGGGGGGGTGCGGATCAGCTGGACGGCCGCCAGGGATATCAGGCTCATGCCGGCGCCTGCGAGGAAGGGGATGCGGTAGTCCACCATCCACAACAGGCCGCCGGCGGCCGGCAGGACCACCGCCGCGATGTGGTTGATGGTGAAGCCCACCGCCATGCTGGGGGCGATGTCGCGGGGATCGCCGACTTTTTGAAAATAGGTCCGGATGGCGATCGCGAAGTTGAAAAAAATGTGGTCCAGGATATACAGCGCGGCCACCGCCAGGCGGGACTCGACAACGGCGTATGCCAGAAAGATGAAAAAGAGGCTGCTGTACTCGAGGCTCAGCACCCGGCGTTCGCCGAAGCGGATGATGCACTGGCCGATCAGAGGGCTCAAAAAAAAGTTGACGGCGTTGTTGACCACAAACAGCAGGGTCACCTCCTGAAGGGTGTAGCCGAACTTTTTGACCATCAGAAAGACGGCGAAGGCCATGAAGATCTGGCGCCGGGCGCCGGCCATGAACGTCAGGAAATAAAAGAGCCCGTATTTCCGGCGGAACACCATCTGTTTGTGCTGGGGGACGATATCCATGCGGCTGGGGTTCTGGCAGAGGCCCCAGAGCCCTGCGGCAGCCACCATCAGACCCAGCAGCAGGTAGAGATCGCGGAAGCTCATCAACGGCGCCAGCAGATAAATCAGAACCCCCACCGCGATGTTGGCGGCCGCCGCCGCGCTGCGCTGCCTGCCGAAGACCCACGGCGAGGTCGCCTGGGAGAAGTACTGCAGGGTGAGGGATTGGTTGGTGGTCTCAAAGTAATGAAAACCGAAGCTCATCAGGAGGGTGGTCAGCACAAGCCCCGCATAGGATGGAAAAAGGCCGGTGGCCGCCACCCCCAGCCCCAGGCAAAGGACGGAGAGGGCCGACAGGCGGTGCTCGCGGATGATCAGCATCGCGTAGACCGCCAGCAGCGCCAGAAACCCCGGGATTTCGCGCACCGACTGGATCACGCCGATGTGGCTGCCGTTCAGGCCGGCCGCCTCAACGGCGAAATTGTTGAACAGGGTCTGCCAGGCCTGCAGCCCGATGGTGGCGCTGATGGTC
>JASFIY010000193.1:0-5094 GCA_050122415.1 Desulfobacteraceae bacterium | reverse complement strand
TGGTTGCGCAACAGCGACACCAGGACGTTGGCGGAGAGCAGGACGAAGGTCGTCGCCAGACCCATGCCGATCCCGAACTGCATCTTGGTGGTGACGCCCAGTGTCGGGCACAGCCCCAGAACCAGGCGAAACGGGGGGATTTCCTGCCATAACCCCTTGACGAATTCCTGCGTTACAGATTTGGCCATGGGTATCTCCCTGCTAGGGCAAACTTTTCAGTTTGTCTTCGATTTGGGGTTTCAGCCGCTGGTAGATCTGGGTGGCCTCGGTGGCCGCCGCGGCCACCGCGCGCGAGCTGATGGTCGCCCCGCTGAGGGCGTTGATGCTGCCGCCGTCGCCGGTAAGCTGGACGGGTTGGTCGACCGGCTGCCCCTTGAACTGCTTTGGGAAGGCCGGGTCGTCCTTGACGCGGGAGCCCAGGCCGGCGGTTTCGCTGTGGGTGGTGACCTCCACGCCGTAAATCTGGTCCTGGGTGACATCCACCGCCACCATCAGGCCGATATCGCCGCCGTAGCCCTTGCCGAAGCCTTCGAGGACCACGGTTTTGGGCTGGCCGTCAAATTTGCCGACGAAAACATCGACTTCCTGTTCCCCGTCCGCCAGGCTGAAACGGTCGGCGATGGGGTCGTTGGAAGCCCCCTCCAGGATCGACCGGATGGCCGGCCCCTTCACCAGCTGGAGCACCTGGTTGTCGATCCGCTCCTTGGTCCCCACCTTGACATAGGCCAGCAGACCGCCCGAGACAGTGCTCAAAATGGTGAGCACGATAACCATTTTGATCATTTCACGCATGTTTTACCCCACCTTTCCCAGCGCTTTAGGTCTGATCTTGTCCAGCAGGGGGTTGATAAGATTCATCAGCAGCACGGCCAGCAACACGCCATCGACAAAAGCGCCGATGTTGCGGATCAGGACGGTCAGAATCCCCCCGCCGAGGCCGTAAATCAGCATCGGGATCGTGTTGACCGGGGAGGAGGAGTCTTCGGGGGCCAGGAAGAAGGCGCCGATCAGGGTGTAGCCGGTCAGGAGGTGGAAAAAGGGGCCGGCATAGTGCTGGGGGTCGGCGATGTTGAAGATCAGGGCCGCAAGGAAAACCCCGGCCAGAAACGCCAGCGGGATTTCCCAGCGGACAAAGCCTCTTAAGATCAGGTAGACTCCGCCCAGGATCAGCCCCAGACCGAAGGTGGCGCCGATGCCGCCGGCCTGCTGCCCCAGAAGCAGTCCCACGAGACTGAAATCGCCGATCGCCGCAACCCCAAAATGCTTCAACAGACCCAGCGGGTAGCTGGGATTGAAGGCGAAGTCGTAGCTCACCAGGGCCGTGTCGAAATCCACCAGATGGCCCCAGGAGACGATCAGAATGGAGAGCGCGACCACCGCCGGGTTGAAGGGGTTGCCGCCGATGCCGCCGAAGATCTGCTTGCCGATGCCGATGGCGATCAGGGTGCCGGTCGCCACCACCCACCAGGGGGTTGTGGCCGGGATGAGCATGGCGAAGATCAGCCCGATCAGGGCGGCGTTGCCGTCGCCGATGGTCAGCGGGCGTTTCATGGCCTTGTTCAGGGCCCACTCCCAGAGGATCGCGGTTCCCACCGCCACCGACACCGCCCCCACCGCGGGGATCCCGTATTGCACAAGCCCCAGCAGGACCGCCGGCAGGGCGGCCAGGATGGTGTGGTAGTTGCGCTGGCGGATTCCGCTGCCGTCGTGCCAGAAAGGTGCGTGGGAAACGATGTACTTATTCTGCTTCGACATGTTCTGCCTCCACCGGGTTGGTCCGGCCAAGTTCGTATTTGGCTAACCGGATGTACTGGAAGATGGGGATCTTCGCCACGCAGACGAAGCTGCAGAGGCCGCATTCGATACACGAAAAGAGGTCGTAGTCCTCCGCACCGGCTTCGTACTGGCCGGCTTCCAGAAAGCGCACCAGCATGTTGACCGGCATCTGCGCCGGGCAGACACGGACGCAATCGCCGCAGTTGATGCAGGGATAATCGGAACTCAGCGGCAAACTGGCGCGGTCCTGGACCATGACGGCGTCGGTGTCGGGGCGCACGGGGTAGGTGTCGCTGAAAACCGCGTGGCCGCGGAAGGGGCCGCCCATGATGATCCGGTCGCGGTCCTGGAGGGTGATCCCGGTTTTCTGGAAGATGTCCTTCAAGGGGGTGCCGATGGGTGCCGCCACCAGGGATTTGGCGCCTTCCTTGTTGATCAGGGTGAAGCGTTTGACCACGGGCAGCCGGCCCTCGGCAAAGGCTTTGCCCAGGGCGGCGACGGCCTCGGCGGTCATGAAACAGACCCCGAGCTCCTCGAAACGTTTGCCGGCGGGCAGCACCTGGCCGAGGCAGTCCTTCATGATCATGTGGGGCAGGGTTGCCGGGTAGTGGTCTGCGGTGATCTTGACCTCCGCGCCGGAGGCCACGGCATCCTGCATGAGGTGCGGCGGGGCCACCAGGACGATGCGCGCGCCCCCCGTGATCTGTTTCAAGACGGTGATGCCGTCTCCCACCGCCCGGATGTCCGCCTGCAGAACATGCTGCTGGGTGGCGACCAGCAGATCGTCGTCCACCCCGCAGACCACGACCGTGGAGATGGGGTACTGGGGGTCGTTCAGGGCGCTTAGCGGCGGTAATCCCGGTGCCTGGGCCAGATAGGCCAGCGCTTGGGTCAGGCTCGGCTCCGCCCCGGCGTCCTTGAACCCGCTGTCGACTTCCTCGACGGCCGCCACCGTCACCGTGATCCCGAGAAATTGCTGGCCGAAATCGCCCGGAAAGGGATTGACGGCGCTGATGGTGCCGGTGACCGAGGAAATCGTGTAGACACCGGGGTGATCCGCCAAGGCGATTTTCTGGCCGGTTTTAACCCGGTCCCCCACCTCGCAATTCAGGGTCGTCGTCTGCCGGGCTGACAGGGGGAGCAAAAGGGTGACGGCGGCTGCGGGGCGGACCGGCTTGGGGGCCGGCAGGTTTTTGACATCGCTGTCGTACTGCAGCTGCGGAAGCGCGTAGCCCAAAAAAGATCTCTTTATCATGTTAAAACCTTCTCGAGTTAGCCGGGATGGGGTGAAAAACCGTTCAGGCCGGGCGATGGATAGCGGCCGGTTTTACAAGACGTGGCACGACGCGCAGGCGGATGTGCCCGGGCCTGCGCCAAAGTCCTCATGGCAGCCCCCGCACTGCTGGTGAAAGGCGTCGGTGCGCTTGGGGATTTCTTCGGCATCGATTTCGCTTTCGTCATGGCAGTCCAGGCAGGCTTGGGGGGGCATTTCGGCCTCCGCGGTGAGGTGGCAATCACCGCAGGAGCGGAACCGATCCGCATCCTCCTCGTAGTGGTGGTGGCAATCGATGCAGTCCAGACCGATCTCGGTGCCCGTGAAGTGCAGCTTGTGGTCGAAGAGAACCTTGCCGGCGACCCCTTGAAACATTATCCTCACGGGCGGGTCAGGAGTCTTCGCCGGAAAGGCTGCATAGCTTAAGAGCCCCAAAACAAGTAAAATTGCAGCAAGGCAATAAGCTGTCTGCAGTTCTTTCTTGGAAGTCATTTGCTTACATTCCTTTCACGCAAGGGGTAACCACTGAAGGTTGGAGAGGGATTTGAAACCAGATTTCGCCTATCACACTGGTCTGAAGCTTTCAAGTCATTTTTTTAAAGTCGCGACTTCCAGGAAGCGAAAATAGGGAGAGATTGTGGGGACTTGTCGGCCTCCGCAAGAGGGGCCGGGCGCCGCTGGCGACCGCCGAAAAAGGTTCCTCAATTGCTTCATCGGGCTTCATGGATCCAACAGGGGCGGCCGGGTCGAGGCGGGTGAAGGGCAAAGAGGGCACTGCGGTGTTGGGCGGTGGGCCGCGGCCGCCGTTGCCGCCCCCAGCTGCTGCGGCTGGCGGGGATTCGGGCGGCCGCGCAGGGCCATCAGTGGTCGCAGAGGTTGACGCCGGTCACCAGGGAGTCTTCAAGGTAGCCCCGGACCAGTTTCTGGGGTTCCTCGCGCTGGGCGCCGACGACGACGTTGATGCCGTTCTGGGCGAAGAGGCTCAGGGCCTTTTGGCCCATGCCGCCGGCGATGATCACATCCGCGCCCATCTCTTTCAGCCAGCGGGGCAGAACGCCCGGCTCATGCGGGGGGGGCTGCAGCATTTCGGTTTTCTTGATCTCGTTGTTTTCGACTTCGATCAGGGCGAACTCCTGGCAGTGCCCGAAATGGGCGGCCAATTTGCCCTCGGCAATGGGAATGGCGATTTTCATTTTTAATGCTCCTTGGTTGTCATGCGAATTAACCTCAAAGGCGGCCTCCGGCCCGACCGCGGGCCACGCCCCTAAGGGGCGATGGCGCGCGCCAGCCCAGCAAAGGCCTGGGCCACCGGTGTTTCGGCGTACCGATCCTGGAAACAGGTGCCCTCGTCGCCGCAGGAAACCATGTGGGGGTCGAAGGGGATTTTGCCCAGAAAGCGCAACCCGATTTGCCGGCAGGTCCGCTCGCCGCCGCCGCTGCCGAAAAGATCGATCTCGCAGCCGCAGTGGGGACAGGCAAACCCGCTCATGTTTTCGATCAGACCGAAAATGGGCATTTTGACGGTTTTGCAGAAATTGATCGATTTGCGCACGTCGGCCAGGGAAACCTCCTGGGGTGTGGTGACCACCAGGGCCTGGGCCTCGGGTATCGACTGGGCGATGGAGAGGGGCTCATCCCCGGTTCCGGGGGGAGAGTCGATCACCAGATAGTCCAGCTCCCCCCAGGCCACATCGCCGATAAACTGACGGATCACCGAGTGCTTCAGGGGGCCGCGCCAGATGATGGCGTCGTCTTTGCTCGCCGTGAGGGCCTCGATCGAGACGGCACTCAGATTGGCCGAGTATTGCAGGGGCACGAGCTTCTGGTTGGAATTCAGGTCCAGCATGCCCTTCAGGCCCAGCATGCGCGGCACGTCGGGCCCGTGGATGTCCACGTCGAGGATGCCGACCTTGAAGCCGCGGTTGGCCAGCGCCATGGCGAGGTTGACCGAGACGCTGGTTTTGCCGACCCCCCCTTTGCCGCTCATCACCAGAAACTTGTGTTTGATCTTTGCCAGGGCGTCCTTGACCGCCGCGTCCTTCTGG
>JASFIY010000192.1:0-5126 GCA_050122415.1 Desulfobacteraceae bacterium | reverse complement strand
GGCGGGGCGGTTGAGGAACCCGGGTGGATACCGTCCAGATCGATCTCGGCCCTCATGAAAGCTCGGATCAAGCAATCATGGGACACCACCAATTGGGGGGTTTTCATTTTTGATGATGTCATTGCGCCCACTTATCGGGAAAATCAGCCATGGAACCTTTCGACTTCAGCCAGATAAAAACGCCACCGGCAGTACATCCCCGCCGGGTGGGGGTCCGGCGGGGCGAAAAGGCATTCAACCCGGATGCGGTCGTCGACCTCCCGAGCAAAACCCTCGAATTCGCGGCGGTGCATCTCCTTGCAAACATACTCTCCCAACCCTCGTTTTATCCGGGCTTCCTGGGTCGGGCAGACCGGCACGGAGATCAGGACCTCGTCGGGGCGCTCCTCGATCTCATACCCCACAAGGATCGTCCAGGGGAAATACCGGAGGGCCTTTACGAACCCCTCCAAACCCTTTTCCTGGATGCCGAAACGGGCAATGAGATCCCTGGCCCCCAGGCCACCGACCCGCCCCCAAACCCGCTCGTTTATCCGCTCAGCCGTAGCCTGGTCGAACGCCTGCGTGACGTTGATAAACCAGAAAGCGTCCACGACCCGATAATGCCACATCAGAAAGGCGATGTACTCCCGCAGCTCCGGGGCCCCCATCTTTTCGAACAGGGTCATATCCATGGTTTCCTCCCACTTCGAACTGATTTCAAGACGTAAAAAGCCTCTTGGCACCACCGGCCAGGATTTCCATCGCCTCGGCGCACGGTTTCCCTCGCCAAATGCAGCGCGTCAAGGACCGCATATTTCGTCAATAGTTGCGCATCCTCTGTCCGCCCCTCATTTCCCACCTGCCTATTTTTTGTTTAAACTATATATTTACAAGCACTTATTCGCAAAGTGTTTTTTCCCGGGACCCCTGGCACGGCTGCTGCTCTTCTGCCTTGAGACAACGCCGCGGCATGCGGCGTGTGATACCGCCAGCGCCACCTGTTCGACCCGATTGACTTCTGATTTGGGGCCCGTTTGTCTGCCATTTTCTCGCTTTTTTTGGTTGGGATCCAAGACATTTTCCCGCAAATGGGAAAATTCTACTGTCGTCGCATACCAAGAATATGCAATTTGCCCCATTTTCTTGGCTTCTCCCATGTTTTATCTAACGCTTATGAATGTGAAACTCATATCACACCAGAGCAGGTAAATTATGAATTGGGAACAAATTGCGGGGAATTGGAAACAGTTCAAAGGCAAAGTCAAACAGGAATGGGGTCAGTTGACCGACGATGATCTTGATTGGATCGAAGGAAATCGCGACCGGTTGGTCGGAAAAATCCAGGAAAAATACGGCCAGAGCAAGGAGGAGGCTGAAAAAGGGGCCGATAAATATTTGCAGGCGTTGTAAATCGAAGACCTTGATTCAGGGGAGCGGATGGGGAAAGATGGCACCATGTCACCGAATAGCGGATAAAATCTCATCGGGGCTGCAGGTTTTGGACAGGTAAGCCACAGCCCCGGCCGATTGCATTTTAAGTGCCTGCTCTTCGGCCCCATGCATGGAAAGGGCGATGGCGATGCGGGTGCTGTTGAGCACGCGGGTGATGGCGCTGTAGGATTCTTTGAGTTCGCCGATCTTATTTTGAAGTTGGGCGTTGACCGTGGAAAGATCCTCTTTCAGCGATTGCAGCTCTTCCCTCGACGACTCAAGCTCCTCATTGGTGCTCTGCAGCTCTTCGTTGGATGAGTGCATTTCCTCGCTCAGTGGTTTCAATTCCTCGTTGGAGGCCTCGAGTTCTTCCAGCACGCCGCGATAATCCTGGTTGACCCGCATCAACTCGGTTTCAAGTTCCGCGATGCGCCCTCCGTCCGTTCCGGCATCGTTACGCTCAGGGCAGCGTCGTTCCATATCAAAGCGATCCTCAAAAAGAATCATAATGCAATCTTTGAGCGCGGTCTGATGGATGTATTTAACCGTCAAATCGAGCGACTGATAATTACCGTTGGTTTCCACGCTCAAGCCATGCTGGCGAATCGGTTGATCTTTATTTTCGCCCGCGCCGCGAAGGCCCGAAGGCAAAGGAAAGCGCAATCCTTCGCGCGCCATCCCCGTGACCTTGACGCTGAGCTTGCCCTTGGCCGGTTCCAGGTATTTTGCGGTGCGCCCTTGCACGTAGACGATCTCATGGTTTTGATTGACGATGACGCAAGCCGGCGTGTGATCTTTGAGCAGCCTCTCCAGCGCTTGCGCCAGGCTCTCGGTCTCGGGTGTTTTTGATGAGGCGTCCGGCGCGTACTCGAATTCACCAGGTTTTTTGAGCGCCTTGGCAAAGGTTGGAAATTCTACCTGTTGCCGGATAACGCTCTCCTTTTTATAAAAAATGCTGAAACCGAATGGGTTGGGTACGGTGGACGTATCCTCTTGTGGCACTTGATCGGCGAACCCTTTGTCTTGTTCCTGCTCGGCCTGGCGTTGCTCGGTGTGCCGTCGAGAAGGCTTTTTTTTCAGTTTGTCCTTTTTATCAAACCTTTGACCTGATGAGGTTTTCGTGTCTTTGTCCGCCATGGGAAGTCTCTTTTTTGAATTTTTTCCAACTTGCCCAACATTTTGCTTGCGAAGGGAGCGAGAGGGAATCAGGGTATGCAGGAATTGTGAGTGTTAGGGGACCCTAATTTTAAGGGCTCTGCAACATGATGGGGGCAGAAGGGGGGCAAAGGTATACTCCGTTTGGGCAAAAAATTGGCAAAACGCGCGCGAAAAATTGAAACACAAGAAAATTTTGGGACGCCTGCAAAAAAGAACCCGCGATTTACCCGCGCGCCATCGGTGCCGGCGAATTGGAAGCCGTCAAGCCGCCGATACCTGGGTCCCATCCAAAAACGCTGTCCGAAGAAGCGTGATCCATTTTGGAGAACATGAAGCTAGGCCTCGATGGCAGCGCCGCAAATGGGGGCAATTACAAAAATGCCTTTTGCCGGGCAGATTTAATACATTTTTGTAAAAAAAATCCTCTCGTTTCCTTTTCGAATAACAAGCGATCGTTGCTTCCTTGGATGACTGCCGGGCACCGGCACCCATTCACACCATAAATTCGACAAACGGTACATGCTTTGCAGTCCTTCAGAAATGGCGATCCCCCCAATTCGATGACCAACGGCCCTGCAACAAGAAAACCCGGTGCCCGCCATGAAACTGACCCGATCCAGCGCCAGCCGGCCACCGCCGGCCGGCGGCCTGTATGATCCCGCGTTCGAGCACGACGCCTGCGGTGTCGGCATGATCTGCGACATCAACAACCGCAAAAGCCACCGCCTGATCGCCGACGCCCTGACGATCCTCGTCAACCTGACCCACCGCGGCGCCTGCGGTTGCGACGAGACCACCGGCGATGGCGCCGGGATTCTCATTCAGAAACCCCATGCCTTCCTGGACAAGGTGGCGCGTACCGCCCTGGTCCACCTGCCCCAGGAGAGCGATTATGCTGCCGGAATCGTTTTTTTGCCCAACGACCCAGAACACCGCCGGGCAGCGGAAGCCGCCCTGGTCGACGCCGTCAGCGGCCGCGGGCTGGTTTTCCTGGGTTGGCGCGACGTGCCGGTCAATCCCCAAGCTGCCGGCGACCTGGCGCGACGGGTAATGCCGAAAATCCGCATGGCTTTCGTGGGCAAAGGCGGCGTCGGAGGAGATGCCACGGCCTTCGAACGGCAGCTTTTTCTGGCCCGCAAAGCGGCCGAGAATCGGGTCCGGGCCATGGGCGACATGGACGACGGCCTGTTTCACATTGCCAGCCTCTCCGCCCGCACCCTGGTCTACAAGGGCATGCTGCTGGCCGATCAGATGATCGCCTTTTATCCCGATCTGGGCGACGCGTCCATGGCCAGCGCCCTGGCCCTGGTGCATCAGCGGTACAGCACCAACACTTTCCCCTCCTGGGATCTGGCCCAGCCGTTCCGCTATCTGTGCCACAACGGCGAAATCAACACGGTGCGCGGCAACATCAACTGGATGCGCGCCCGTGAACCGCTCCTGCGGGATGGCGCCAGCGGCCGCTCGATGCCCGACCTCAGCCCGGTCTGCCCGCCGGGCGGCAGCGACTCGGCCGCCCTGGACAACGCCCTGGAACTGCTGCTCCATTCCGGCCGCCCCCTTGCCCAGTGCATGATGATGCTGGTGCCCGAGGCGTGGCAGCACCATGCGACCATGAGCCGGGCCAAACGGGACTTTTACGCCTACCACAGCTGTTTCATGGAGCCCTGGGACGGACCGGCGGCGATTTCCTTTACCGACGGCATTCAGGTCGGTGCGATTCTGGACCGCAACGGGCTGCGCCCCAGCCGCTACACGGTCACCCGTGACGGCCGGGTGATCATGGCGTCGGAAACCGGCGTGCTGCCGGTGGATCCGGAAAACGTGGCCTACAAGGGGCGCCTGGAGCCGGGCCGTATGTTCCTGGTGGATCTGGAACACCACCACATCGTCCAGGATGACGATATCAAGGCCAGCATGGCCGCCAGGCGTCCTTACGGGCGCTGGCTGAAAGAAAACCTGCGCCACTTTGGGGACCTGCCGGCCGCGACACCACCGCCGCTGCCGACCGGCCCGGCGCTGCTGGCCGAACAGCGGCGCTTCGGCTATTCGGCCGAGGATCTAAAGCTGGTGCTGGGTCCCATGGCCGCAAAGGGCAAGGAACCCACCGGCTCCATGGGCGACGATATCCCCCTGGCGATCCTGTCCAAGCGGCCGCGCCTGCTTTACGACTACTTCCGCCAGCTCTTCGCCCAGGTGACCAACCCGCCTCTGGACGCCATCCGCGAAGAACTGGTCACCGCCCTTTCCGCCCCCCTCGGGCGGGAACACAATCTGTTGGCCGAAACCCCCTTCCACTGCCGCCAGTTCTACCTTGACGGACCGGTGCTCTCCCCGGCTCAGTTGGCCGCCATCCGCGCCGCCGACCAAGAGGACCTTCAGTCCGCCGAACTCTCCATCTGCTGGCCTCTGTCCGACGGCGGCGACGGCCTGGAGCGGGCCCTGTCCGAACTCTGCCGCTGCGCCGTGCGTCAGGTGGCGTCGGGCGCCCGCCTGCTGATCCTCTCGGACCGGGACATCCCCGATGGGCAGGCCCCCATGCCGGCCCTTCTGGC
>JASFIY010000191.1:0-5148 GCA_050122415.1 Desulfobacteraceae bacterium | reverse complement strand
GGGTCAGCCTGGTGCAGAATTACCGGACCCAGTTCCGGGAGATCCTGGCCAAGGAAACTCCCGAAGAGTTGATCCAGAAACTCAGGGACAAAATCCGGGAACAAAAAGAGGGGCTCGCCGCGGCAGTCTCCTGAGCGGTCATCCTACCGGCCACCAAAGAAAAAGCGCTCATTGAACTCCAGACGCATTAAAACTGCTTTGATGTTGACCCTGCTGATCTTCCTGGCTACCTGGGGCTGCCCACCGGCCGGGGCGCAACAACCCGAAGAGGTCCCGGCCGAGGAGGAGATCGGGGATGAATTCCTGGATGATGATCTTGACTTTCTCGATGAGGAGGAAGAGCAGGATGTCCCCCGGGTGGCCGACCCCCTGGCGCCCTGGAACCGCCTCATGTACCATTTCAACGACAAGCTCTACTTCTGGGTGCTCAAGCCCGTGGCCCGGGGGTACAAGGCCGTCACCCCCACCCCGGTGCGCACCGGGGTCAAGAATTTCTTCCACAACCTGATCTACCCGATTCGACTGGTCAACTGCCTGGCCCAGGGGAAGATGAACGCGGCGGGCACCGAAACCGAGCGCTTCCTGACCAATACCTTTGTCGGCATTCTGGGCTTCGGCGACCCGGCCCGCCACCAGCTCAACATGCTGCCGCACGACGAGGACCTCGGGCAAACCCTGGCCCATTATGGGGTCGGCGACGGATTTTACATCGTCTGGCCGATTCTGGGGCCCTCGACCCTGAGGGATACGGTGGGGTTCCTGGGGGACCGCTTTCTCGACCCCGTGACTTACGTGGACCCGCTGGCCCTGTCGCTGGGGATCAAGGGTTACGAAACTGTCAACGACACCTCCTTGCGGATCGGCGACTACGAAGCGCTCAAGGAGGCGGCGGTGGAACCCTACAACGCCCTGCGCAACGCCTACATCCAATATCGCCGGACGCAAGTGGCCGATTAAGGGGCGCACAGTCCGATCCTGCCGGGCTTCGGCGCATTTCCGGCTTCCGCGGCCGGCGAAGCCGGGCGTAAAAAGGGGTGGACAAATCGGCCTGTGGGCTCTAAAATGGGTTCTCACCAACATTTCCGACGCGTACTCCCTTGATCACCCAGGATTTTCAACGCTGCCAGTGCCGGTGCTGGTTAAAGCCACCCCAAGCGCAGCCCAGGCAGCCCGCACCCAGGATGCCCCTGGACGGGTGACCGCCCAACCCGGATCTCGTCAGCGAGGTGAGCCATGAACGACAGGACAGAAACCGTCGCCGGACCGGAATCGATGCTTTCCGCGTGGATGCGGATGGCCACCGATTTCTGGGGACCGCTGATGAAGCAGTGGACCGTGGCGCTGGAGCCTGCCAACGAACAGCCGGAAGGACCGCTCGGCCGCAGCAAGGCCTCGTGGTCCTCCTACCTCAAATCGCTGACGGCGCTTTCGGCCAGTATGGGGGAGGGCGGCAGCGCCGACGCGGTTTTAAAGGGCATCGGCGTCATGCCGGACGTTCTGCTGAGATTGCTGGAGGGCGCCTGGAACAGCACGTTCACCCTTCAGCGGCAGATAATTGAGAAAGCCGGCCGGGTGGGGGATTCGGTTGAAGCCTACCAGTTCGAGGGGCTCGACCAGGAGGCTTTCAAGGCTTGGGCCGAAATCTACGAGCAGGAGATTCAGCAGTTCTTGCAGGTCCCGCAACTGGGGTTGACCCGCTTCTACCAGGAAAAAGTGCAGCGCACAGTGGACAAGTGCGTGCTGCTGCAAAGCGCCATGGCCGAATTTGTCAACATCGTCTTCCTGCCCATGGAGCAGTCCGCCAAAGTCCTCCAGGAAAAGGTGGCCGAACTCGCCGAAAAGGGTTCACTGCCGGAAAATCCCAAAGATTACTACAACATTTGGGTCAAAATCCTCGAGGGGCATTACATGACGCTTTTCAAGACCCCCGAATACACCCAGACGCTGTCGCGGGTGCTGAGCGCCTTCGAGGATTATCAGGCTACCCGGGACGACCTGCTCCAGGACGCCCTCAAAAGCCTGCCGGTGCCCACCAACCGCGATATGGACGCCCTCTACAAGGAAATTTACGATCTGAAGAAAAAAATCCGGTCCCTTGAGAAAAAAATCGCCCAATAGGCGGCGGGACCCCACGGCTGCATGGCGGCAACAAACCAGAAGGAAGGTGCAGCGATGGCTCAACCAGGAATTCCGGTCGACCTGATAATCGCCAAGCTCGCCGAGGACGCCGAAAAAGTCGGCAAGCGGGCCCATAAAGCCGCGGATGTCTTACTCGGCCCATTGGACACCGAAGTGGCGCCGACCCCTTTTCGTATCGTCTATGAAGAGGACCGCGTCAAGCTGAAGCATTATCTGCCGGCCGGCGGGGCCCGGCTCAAACATCCGCTGCTGGTGGTCTACGCCCAGATCAACCGGGAAACCATGCTGGACCTGCAGCCGGGCCGCAGCGTGGTCCAGAACCTGCTTGACGGCGGGGTCGAGGTCTACATGATCGACTGGGGCTACCCCACCCGCAAGGACAAATTCCTGACCATCGACGACCACGTCAACGGCTACATCAACAATATCGTCGATTTCATCCTCGATCGGCACCAGCTTCCGCAGCTGCACC
The DNA here is from genome assembly GCA_050122415.1 of Desulfobacteraceae bacterium. Classification (GTDB taxonomy): domain Bacteria; phylum Desulfobacterota; class Desulfobacteria; order Desulfobacterales; family JAABRJ01; genus JAABRJ01. The sequence goes on along the minus strand of JASFIY010000191.1, from coordinate 2,537 downwards.
TGATGGGCATCTGCATGGGCGGTACCTTCTGCGTGATCTACTCGGCGCTCCATCCGCAGAAGGTCAAAAATCTGGTGACCACCGTGACCCCCACCAACTTCGACACCGACCAGGGGCTGCTGCACATCTGGATGAAAGCCATCGACGTGGACCGCATGGTGGACTCCTTCGGCAACATTCCCGCGGACCTGATGAACTTCGCCTTTCTTCTGCTCAACCCGGCCCGTCTGATGATTGACAAATACGTGGGGTTCTTCGAAAACATGGACAACCGGGATTTCGTCGAGAACTTCGTCCGGATGGAAAAATGGATTTTCGACAGCCCGGACATCACCGGCGAAACCTTCCGCCAGTTTGTCAAGGATTGCTACCAGAAGAATCTCTTGATCAAAAGCCAGATGGAGGTCGGCGGCCAGCGGGTGGAGCTCAAAAACATCACCATGCCGCTGCTCAACTTCTACGGCAAGTTCGACCACCTGGTGCCCCCCGCCGCCTGCGAGCTGCTCAGCCAACGGGTGGGCAGCAAGGACACCGAGGATATCTGCCTGGATACGGGGCACATCGGCATCTACGTCAGCTCCAAATGCCAGCGCGCCTTTTCCCCCAAAATCATCGAGTGGCTCAAGGCGCGTGACCAGCCGGCCGGCCGGCCGCGGCGCGCCGCCCGGTCCACCGCCCGCACGGCAGCCGCATCCGGGGGCAAACGCAGGTCCGCGGCGGCTGCAAAGACGAAAAAAGGGTAAGAGGCTTTCAAACCGAAACCGGATTGGATCAACAGGCGGTGTGAGGAGAGCAGACCATGACCCGAAAAACCGATTATTTTCGAACCTTTTGCAATGTCAGCAGCGCTTTCGGATCCTCCCTGAAAAGGGAGGAGCTGCTGGACTTGATTGTGAAAAACGCCGTCCAGACCATGGACGGCAAAGCGGCCTGTCTCTTTTTGACCGAAAAAGAGGAAGATCTCTTTGTGCCGGTGGCTCAGCACGGCCTTTCGGACAACTACCTGCACGCCAATCCCATGAGCGCCCGCAAACTGATCCAGGGGTTGAGCAAGGAGGGGCATTTCGTCTTCCGTGACGCCACCACCGATCCGCGCCTGGAAAACCACGAGGCCAAAAAAAAGGAGGGTATCGCCTCCATTCTGACCGTCCCGGTGCGGGTGCGCGGCAAGATCATTGGCGTGCTCTCGCTCTACTCCGGGGTGCCGCGGGATTTTTCGCGGGACGAGATCGATTTTCTGGCCGCCCTCGCCGATCAGGGGGGGACCGCCATCCAGACCGCCCGCCTCTTCGAGCGCATCCGGTCCAATACCCTGCTGTTTCTGGATTTGGCCGCTGCCGTCAATTCCAGCCTGGACATCAAGGAAATCCTGCATCTTTTGACCGCCCGAATCGGTCAAGAGCTGGGGATGAAGGGCATCGCCATTCGGCTGCTGGACAAGCAGTCCGGCACCCTTCAGCTGGTGGCGAGCCACGGACTGAGCGATGAATTTCTCAACAAGGGGCCGGTTTCGGCCACCAAGAGCGCCGTTGCGGCTCTCAAGGGCGAAACCGTCGTGATCACCGATGTGGAGACCGACGACCGCATCCAGTACCGCAAGGAGGATCTCAAAGAGGGGATTCGCTCCATGCTGGTCGTACCCATCAAGGTGCGTGACGAGGTCATCGGCGTGATGCGGCTTTACTGCGCGACGAAGCGTGAATTCCCCCAAGACCTGATCACCATGGTTCAAGCCCTCGCCCATCAGGGGGGCATCGCCATTCGCAACGCCTCGATGTACCTGAGCCTGCAGGAGGACAAGAAGAGCCTCGAGGAGGATATCTGGAGCCATCGGCTCTGGTTTTAGACGCCATTTGCAAGGATGCCGGCAAAAGGAGGCCCAGATGATCGGGATGACCATTGACAAGCTGAAGGTCGGGGATGCCGCCGAATTCTCCAAGACCGTTTCCGAAAGCGACATCTACCTTTACGCCGGGGTCACCGGCGATTTCAACCCGGCGCACCTCGACGCCGTCTATGCCGCGGGCACCTTTTTCAAGAAGCGGATCGCCCACGGGATGCTCTCCGCCGGGTTCATTTCGGCCGTGATCGGCACCCGGCTTCCCGGAACCGGGACGATTTACGTCGGTCAGCAGCTCAAATTTCTGGCGCCGGTCTATGTGGGGGATACGATCACCGCCCGGGTGACGGTGGCGGCGGTCAACGCCGAGAAAAACCGGGTGACCCTCAAGACCACCTGCAGCAACCAGGAGGGGACCGTCGTCTTGGACGGCGAGGCCGTCGTGAGCCCCCCGAAGGCGCCCAAGGGCCTCGGCCAAAAATAATTCCACATCTTGCTTGTCTTTTGGCCCGTCTCCGGCGTTGCATCCGCCGGCACATATCGCGATATGCACCGGCGGATGTGCCTTGATGACGAACCAAAATCCTTCGCCATATTGTGGAATTGTTTTTTGCCGCGACCCTGAGGGCTGAACCTTCGCCCCGCCAATAACACCAAAACCCCGGGTGCCGGACCCGCACCGTAAAGGGCGGGTCCG
>JASFIY010000190.1:0-5193 GCA_050122415.1 Desulfobacteraceae bacterium | reverse complement strand
TTTTGGCCAAGATTCTCGCCGGCGAGCTCGGCGCGGCGGACGGCGCGGACCGCCGGGCGGCCGTCGCGCGCCATCTGGCCGGGCGCGACGGCCAGCTGGCCTGCGAGCGGATTGTGGCGGTGCTCGCGGAAACGGCCCACAGCCACTCGCGGCGTCCGGAAACGCCATTCATCCAGCAGCTCCAGGGCCGGCTCTGGCTGACCGGGCGCACCCTGCTGAAACGCGCCAAGGCCCGCCTGCCGCGCTCCCACAACAAACCGGAGTTTCAGCGCCATCGCTACCCGCAAATCTCCCTGGACGACATCCGTTCCCGCATCGGCCGCTTTCAACAGCTGCTGGGAGACCAAAGCGACCTGCGGGTGGAGGCGCTGCACGGCTCTTTTTTCCAAATTTACCCGCCAGCCGGACGACCCCATAAATCCTGAATGGCACCCGATCGCTCCATAGAGCTGTTGCTGGCCTCGGCCCATTTTTTCCCGACCCACGGCGGCGCCCAGCTGCGCTACCTGCGCTACATCCCCGGCCTGCGGGAGCGCGGCATTCTCACCCGGGTGCTGACGGGCACCCCCAAATTGAAAAAGAACGCGCCGCCGCAGCCCGAAGGCATGCCGGTAGCGTTCGGCGAGGATCAAGCGCCGGCGGAGGAAATTCCCGACGACGTCCCGATCGCCCGCATTCCGCTTCCGGCCACGGCCGGCTGGCGCCGTGCCATCGCCTTCAACCAGGCCCTCTTGCGCTTTTGCCGGCAGCCGGGGTATCGCCCCCAGGTCCTGCAGCTGGTGTCCTCCCTCCAGCCGCGCTCCATCTTGTGGCTGCCCCAGATGCGCCGGCTTGGCGCGGCGCTGGTCTACGCCTACACGCTGCCCCTGAAGCTGCCCCAAAACCCCATCCAACGGGCCATCCGCCGGCAGAGCCTGCGGCGGCTCTTCGACCAGATGGACTGCCTCATCGTCAACAGCCCCCAGATGCAGGATCAGCTGCGCGCGCTGGGGGTGGCGGCCCGGATGGAATTCATCACCAACGGGGTCGACCTCACCCGCTTCCGCCCCGCCCGGGACGCAGACGAACGCCGGGCGGCACGCCAATCCCTGGGGATCGGCGACGAGCGCCGCAAAATCATCACCACCGTCGGGGCCGTGCACCCCCGCAAGGGCAGCGACCTGCTGCTGGAAGCCTGGTCGCACCTGGCTGGTCGCTTCCCCGAGGCGCACGTTTTCATCGTCGGGCTGCGCAAGGACCTCACCTACCCCAAGCTGGCGGACTTCAGGCGGCGCATCCAGGAGCTGAGCGCCGCTTCGGGGGCGCCGGAGCGGATCCACTTTCCCGGCCTGGTGCGCAACGTCGAGACCTACCTGCGGGCATCGGACATCTTCGTCTTCCCCTCCCAGCGCGAGGGCATGCCCAACGTGGTGCTGGAAGCCATGGCAACCGGCCTGCCGGTCCTTTTGACGCCCTTCGTCGGCCTGGCGGCGGATTTCGGCCAAGCGGGGCGGGAATACCTGCTGGCGCCCCGGGAGGCGCAGGCCGTCGCGGCCAACTTGGCCGATCTGCTGGAGAATGACGGGCTGCGGCTGACCCTGGGGCAGCAGGCCCGCAATTGGGTGCGGGATCACCTCAGCATCGAAACCAGCCTTGACCGTTATGCCGCTCTGTATTATGAGTTGGCGGCCAAAGCCCCCAGCGGCGCGCGGGTTTGACGGGCGCCCGCAGGGGTTCGGCTTTTATCGGGGCATGCGCGCCCCCGAGCAGGCCCGAGAGGAGATAAATGGCGATCGGCCGCAAGACACCCACCCTCCTGATACCGGTTGAAAACCAGGTGCGCGAGCTGGACCCCAAGCTGCTGCTGGCCTGCATCGCCGCCCGGCGCGGCTTTTCCTCGGTGATCGGGTCCCGGCGGGAGATGGAGATGCGCATCGACGCCTTCCCCCGAAGCATTTATCTCTCCAAGAGCATGACGGTTCGCAGCCTGCTTTTTTTTCAAGTCGCCCACCGGCTGGGGCACGAAATCATCACCTGGGACGAGGAGGCCCTGGTCCACCTGCCGCCGGAGACCTATTTCTCCCGCCGGCTGCACCCGTCGGCGATCGGCTACGTGTCCCGCCTGCTGGCCTGGGGCGAGGACAACGCCGAACTCTGGCGGCGGTACCCGGCGCTTCCGGCGGAGACCCCGATCCACATCACGGGCAACCCCCGCGGCGATTTCCTGCGGCCCGAGCTGCGCCGCTTTCACCAGGAGGAAGCCCGGGGGCTGCGCAGCGAGCATGGCAGCTTCATTCTGGTCAACACGAATTTCAACCACGTCAACGCCTTCGGCCCGGACATGAACCTCTTCAAGCCGGCCGCAAAGCCGGGCCAGCGTCCCGCTTTCGGCCGGGCGGCGCGCGGCATGAGCCTGGCTTACGCCGAGGGCCTGCGGGATCACAAGCTGGCGGTCTTCAAAGATTTCCAGGAGCTGATACCCCGCCTGGAGGCGGCTTTTCCCGACCAGACCATCGTGGTGCGGCCCCACCCCACCGAAAACCACGCGGTCTACCGCCGGATCGCCGCGGGCTGCCGGCGGGTGAAGGTCACCAACGAGGGCAACGTGGTGCCCTGGCTGATGGCCACCCGCGCTGTGGTCCACAACGGCTGCACCACCGGGGTGGAGGCCTACGCCCTGGGGGTGCCGGCGCTTTCCTACCGCGCCACCGTCAATGAGGCCTACGATTACGGCTTCTACCGCCTGCCCAACCTGATCAGCCACCAGTGCTTCGACTTCGCCCAGCTGCGCGACCGGCTGGGGGAGATCCTGGCGGGAAAGCTGGGCGCGGCCGACGGGGATGCCCGCCAGGCGCTCTTCGCGCGGCATATGGCGGCCCAGGGGGGCCCCCTGGCCTGCGAGCGGATCGTCGCGGTGATCGAAGGGATCGGGCAGCAGACGGCCGCCTGCGCGCGGCCGATACGCTTCCAGCGCCAGCAGCGGTGGCTGATCGGCCAGGGCCTGCAGGCGCTGCGGCACGTCAAGGCGAAACTGCCGGGGTCGCACAACCGGCCCGAATTCCAGCGCCACCGTTACCCAGGCCTGCCCCTGGAAGCCCTCCGGGCCAAAGTGCAAAAACTGCAGCAGACCATCGGGGACGACACGGCACTCGACATCCAGAAAATCACGGACGCGATCTTTACCATCAGCCCCAAAGGTTGTCCCTTCGGACGCTGAAACCCGCGCTCGAACGACCCCGCAGGAGAACGACGCCAAGCCCAGCGGGTGCGGCCGACCAGCGGGCCGCAAGACCAAAAAGGAAAGCCACATGAAGATTCTGATACTGGGGCTCGGAAAATCGGGGACCACCGCCATGGTCTACAAGGTGGCCGGGGGGCTCCCCAACTGCAAGGCCTTTTCGGGCGGCAAACCGGGCAAGTATATCGGCGACTACCCCAACGCGGTGTACAAGCACACCTACGAGGCCCGCAAGGGCAAGGACTTCGACCTCTACCGGGCCCATTTGCGGAAAGAGCACTACGACCGCAAGATCTGGATGGCCCGGGACCCCCGGGACGCCGCGGTCAGCCGCATGCTCTACCGCTGGCACAAGGGCACCACCGGCTGCAAAAAGCAGTTCGAGGCCCATCTGGAGCTGGTCCTGCGCAAGGAAAAGGCACCCGCTTGCATTCCATTCTACGAAATCTGCCGCTACACCGGTCACGAGGCCTGGCCGATCAGCAAGGAGGCCGTTTTCGAAGAGGAACGTCAGCGCTACCAGGAAATGACCGAATTCGTGGGGGACCTCGGCGACGACTGGCTGCTGTTCACCTACGAGGCGATGGTCGCCCGGAAGTTCGACGCCCTCAACCGCTACCTGGGCTTCGAGGTCGCGGCCGGCGCCGAGGTGCCCAGCGGCACCGGCAAGGACAAGGTCGTGCGCAAAAAAGCCGCCGGCGACTGGCGCCACTGGTTCACCGACGCCGACGCCGAGCTGTTCAAACCGGCCTACACCCCCTACATGCGGCTGGTCGGCTACGACTGCGATGACTGGACCCCGGCCGCCAACCCGGTCATCGAGCCCGAGTTCTCGTCGGTCTACATGCGGAATCTGCCCAAGAAGGCGACCCGCAACCTCATCTTCCGCTATCTCGACCCCCTGATGCAGCGCCTGGGCAAAAGCGGCTGAACACGGGGCAGCAGGCGGTCAAAACCACATGGGGACGGCTGGCAGATGGAATTCGAAAAGACGGCAAACAAACTGAAAATCGACGCCGGCGACCCGGCAGACCCGCCCCGCCGGGGGTGGGTGGCGAGTCGCATCGCGGGCCTCTCAAGCGGCCAGCTGCAGGCCATCGGGCGCTGGCTGGGGAGGCTGCTGTATCTCCTGGCCCACCCGCTGCGGCGGATCGCCCGCAGCAATATCGGGTTCATCCACCCGGACTGGAGCCCCGGCCGGAAAAAAGCGTTCCTGCAAAACGTTTTTCGCCATTACGGCACCATGGTGGCCGAAATGGTCCAGCTCTCCTGCCTCTCGCGGGAGGAATACACCCGGCGCCACCGCCGCATCGAGGGCGCCGCACATTTTTCCCAGGCGCTGGCGGCCGGCCGGGGGGTGATCATCATTTCGGGGCATTTCGGCAACTGGGAAATCGGGTTCCAGCTGCCGGCGCTCTACTTCGAGGCGCCGCTCACCGGCGTCGCCAAGGCCATGAAACTGCGCTTCTTCAACCGCTACCTGCACAATTTCCGGACGCGCTTTGGCAACCGGCTGCTCTACAAGGCCGGGGCGTTTCCCGAGATGCGCCAGACCCTGCGCGCGGGCGGGGTGGTCGCTTTCCTGATGGACATGCCGCGCCAGAAGGAGGGCATCCCGGTCGATTTTCTGGGGCACACTGCAACCGCCACGCGTGTGGCGGCCCTGCTGGCGCGGCGCTGCAAAAGCCCGATCGTGCCGTGTTTCTGCATCCGGGAAGCGGATGGCCGGCTGACCCTGCGGATCGAGCCGCCGGTGGACCTGCGCCGCACCCAGGACATCCAGGCCGACCTGGCCGTCAACACCCAACGCTTGACGGACGTCATCGCCGCTGCCGTCCGGCGCAACCCGGAACAGTGGTTCTGGATGCAGAAGCGCTGGAAGTCCTTTCATCCCGAACTCTACCCGGATCACGTGCGGGCCAAAAAAAAGCGCCGCAACACGGCCCTCGCCGCCTGAAGTCGATGAGCCGCCGGCC
>JASFIY010000189.1:0-5235 GCA_050122415.1 Desulfobacteraceae bacterium | reverse complement strand
CGGATGGTGCGAGCCTGCGGCGCCCCCTGGAATTCGTTTGGTGGAGGTTTAAGCAATGGTCCCGGATTCCTCTGCTGGTTCGACCCTGCCGGGCCGCGGCCTGATCGTCGTCGGGGCGCTCGCCGTGGTGTTGGTCGTGGCGCGGATGGCCGCGTCGGTTCTCGCTCCCCTGCTGCTGGCGGTCTTCATCGCCATCATCGCCACCCCGTCGCTGCAGTGGATGCGGCGCCGCGGCATGCCCAAATGGGCCGCCCTGGGCGTGATCACCTTCGTGCTGGTGGATATCGGCAGCCTGTTGGCGCTGCTGACCACCGGCGCGCTGGAGGGTTTCCGGGAGCGCCTGCCCACCTATCAGGAGCGCTTCCTGCTGCTCAGCGAACAATTCGGCCGCTGGATGGAGACCCTCGGCGCCGAGGGCTCGCGGCAGGCCATTCCCGAGCTCCTCGACCCGGGCAAGGTGGTCCTCGGCCTGCGTTTTCTGCTCTCCAACGCCGGCGGCTTCTTCGCCACCGGCCTGCTGGTCTTGCTGGCGGTGGTCTTCATCCTGCTTGAAGCCAACACCGTGCCCGCCAAGCTGCGGGCCGCCTTTCATCTGAGCCAGGAGGGCGACGCCCGCCTGCAGCGGCTCGGGGGCGTGATCAAGCGCTACATGCTGATCAAGAGCCTGACCAGCCTGGCCACCGCGTTCTGTGTCTGGTTCTGGCTGTATGCCCTGGGGATCGACTTCGTCGTCCTTTGGACCGTGCTGGCCTTCTTTCTGAACTTCGTGCCGGTGGTCGGCAACATCGTGATGATGATCCCGCCGGTGCTGATCGCCCTGGTGCAGACGAACCTCGAAACGACGCTTTTGGTGGCCGCCGGCTACCTGGTGATCAACACCGGTATCGGCAGCGTCCTGGAGCCCCGCATCATGGGCAAAGGGCTCGGCGTCTCGAGCCTGGTGGTGTTCGTGGGCCTGCTCTTCTGGGGCTGGCTGTTCGGTGTCGTCGGCATGTTTCTCTCCGTGCCGCTCACCATGGCCGTGATCTTCGCTCTCGACGCAAGCCCCCACACCCGCCCGCTGGCGATCCTGCTGGGGCCGGAGATCAAAGAGGCGCCTGCCACGGTCCCACCGCCGGCAGCCGGGTGGGCGGCGGCCGACGCGCCTCAAAGGGATGGCTGAGCCCCCCAAGAAGACCCGCGTCAAAACAGGCCGTCGCGGGCGCCCCGGGGCCTCGCCGCCCCAGGGGCCCGATCGCCGTCGGGACCCAAAGGCCGCCCCTGGTCCCACCCCCAAGCAGGCCTGGAAGCCCGGCAACCTGCTGGCGCCCATTCCGGCGGTCCTGGTGAGCTGCGGCGGCCTGGAGGGCTGGCAGGCCAATCTCATCACCATCGCCTGGACCGGCAGCGTCTGCAGCGACCCGGTGATGCTCTCCATCGCGGTCCGCCCCGAGCGCCATTCCCACGCGATCATCCGGGCCACCGGCGAGTTCGTGGTCAACCTGCCGTCGGTGCGCCAGGTGCGGGCCGTTGACTGGTGCGGGATGGTCTCCGGGCGCAGCGTGGACAAGTTCGCCGCCACCGGCTTGACGCCGGAGGCGGCCCTCGTGGTGCGCTGCGCGGTGGTGCGGGAGTGCCCGCTGAACATCGAGTGCCGGGTGCGTGAGGCGCTGACCCTGGGGTCGCACACGCTTTTTCTGGCCGAGGTGCTCGCCGTGCAGGTGGACCCGGGACTGCTGGACGGCAAGGGGCGCCTTTGCCTGGAGCGCGCCGGGCTGCTGGCCTTCGGGCACGGGGAGTATTTCGCGCTGGGCCGCAGCCTGGGCCGGTTCGGGTTCTCGGTCCGCCGGCGCGGGCGCAGGGCATAAACCGGGCCTTGGACACAACGGACCGGCAGCAGTCACCGGTTGCGCCGGCGGCAGCGAAGCGTTGCGATCAGGGCTCGGGCAGACCGGGGTGACTTTGAGTGCCAGTTTCATGCAACTTAACTCAGATCTTAGGAGGAGGGCTTGCGACATGCTCAGAAAGAACGTTGTCTATTGGGCCGGCGGGGTGTTGACGGTGTGGTTGACCATTGCCGCCGCTGTGGCCGGGGCTCAAACGGTCGTCGTCGACAGCCAGACGCTAAAACAACTTCAGGAGACCATCCAACAGCAACAGGAACTGCTCCAGCGGCAGTCGCAGGAGCTCAAATCCCAGGCCGAGATGCTCAACGCCCTGCAGCAGCAGGTCAACGCCTTGAGCGATCAGACCACGGAGGCCACTACCCAGGCCGCCCAGGCCCGAACCACCGCTCAGGAGGCGGTCGCAACCGCCCAGCAAACGGCGCCGGCGGCGCCCGTCACATCGGGCCAGGAACGGGTCAAGCTGGCCATCTCCGGTCAGGTGAACCGCGCCGTCAACATGGTCGACGACGGCGACAACCTCAAAGCATACTACGTCGACAACGACGCCAGCAACAGCCGCGCCCGTCTGGTCGGCACGGCCAAGTTGAACGATGACCTCACTCTGGGTTCGCGGCTCGAGTTTGCCTTTGCCCCGAACGAATCCTCCACCGTCACCCAGGGCAACGAGGGCGGCGATGAGGACTATGTCCAGGGGCGCTGGGCCGAAGTCTCCTTGGCCAGCAAGACCTACGGCAAGCTCTCCCTGGGCAAGGGCGACACGGCCTCCAACAACACCTCCCAGGTGGATCTTTCGCGCACCGACGTGGTCTTGTACTCGAGCGTCTCGGACATCGTCGCCGGGCTGCAGTTCCGTACCCGCGGCGGCAAGAATTTGACCGGCATCGAGGTCTCGGACGCCTTCAACGACCAGGACGGCCTGAGCCGCCAGTCCCGGCTGCGCTACGACACCCCGAGCTTCCACGGGTTCAGCCTGGCCGGCTCGGTGGTGAGCAATCAGCGCGCGGATGCGGCCCTCTTCTGGGGCGGGCAGGGGTACGGCTTCAAAGCGGCCGCCGCGGCGGCCGTCTCCGACCCCAATCAGGACAACACCGACCTGCGCTACAACGGCTCTTTCTCTATGCTGCACGAGGATACGGGCCTCAACCTGACCCTTTCCTCCGGCCTGCTGGACCGCGACGACCGCGACGACCCCCTCAACCTCTACGGCAAGCTCGGCTGGATCGCGGAACTCTGGGACCTGGGCACCACGGCTTTCGGGGTGGACTATACCCGCTCCTACAACGCCTCGGCCGAAGACGACGAAGGCTATTCCATCGGCGCGGCGGTGGTGCAGCTGATCGAGCCCTTCGGCACCGAACTCTACCTGCAGTACCGTCTTTTTTCGCTGGACCGCGACGCCGGCCCGGGCGTCGAGGACATCCATGTCGGCACCCTCGGTGCAAGGGTCAAGTTCTGATGGCGGCCTTTGCCAAAAACGGCGGGGCCCGGCACCGGCTGCTTGTCGCTGCCGTGGTCTTGGCTTTCCTGGTGGGGTGCGCCGGTCTCCAGCCTTTCGAGCCGCGCAACCACCGCGAGGAAGGCCCGGACCGGGGCGTTTTTACCGGCCCCGCGGGTGCCATCGTGATCCCGGTGCCCGCTGCCGCCGCCCCCAGCCAGCCTGAAGGCCCGCCGCCCGAAAGCCCGGACGCTGACCGGCAGAACGAATGACCCGCAGCCGGCGGTTGTGGTGTTCCTCAAGGGGCCTGGCGATCGGGACCGGAGGGGATTTCCCCCTGCCGGCTCACTCGTGTTCGTGATCGTGGGGTTCGGCCGCGTGCCCCGGGTGGTCGTGTTCGTGGCAGCGCCCGGGAGGGTGCTCATGGGGTGTGTCGCCGCCGGGGTGCCGGTGGGCGAAACGGTGGGGGTGCTGGTGGATGTGCTCATGGGGATGGGCGTGCAGGGTCTGACCGTGACGGTGGGGGTGGACGTGGCGGTGCCGGTGGGGATGGCTGTGCTCGTGCTCGTGCTGCAGCGCTCGGATGGCCTCGCCGCAGTCCCGGCGGTAGATGAAGGCAAGCCCGTTGAGGCTGCCGAGGGCCTCGTCGCGCATGAATTCCCGGGTGGGGAGGTCCCAGGCGATACGGCCCTGGTGCATCACCAGGGTCCGGCGGGTCAACCCCCCCACGAAAAACATGTCGTGGCTGACCAGGAGCAGGGTGGCCTCCAGGTCGGCCAGAATTTCCAGCAGCAGTTCCTCCCCCGCGGGGTCCAGGCCGGCGGTGGGCTCGTCCAGGATCAGGAGCTCGGGGGCCATGGCGAGGACGCAGGCCAGGGCCAGGCGCTTGCGCTCGCCCCCTGAAAGGTGCAGCGGGACGCGCCCCTCGAAGCCCGCGAGGCGCACCCGCGCTAACGCGGCGGCGCTCCGCTCGCGGGTCTCGGCCGGTGAGCACCCCAGGCGCTTGAGGCCGAAGGCGACCTCTTCGGCCACGCTGGGGCAGAAGAGCTGGTCGGCGCAGTCCTGGAAGACCATGCCCACCCGCCGCCAGAGGGATTTGCGGCGCCGGGCGGTCACCGGCTCGCCGGCGAAATGAAAGCTGCCCCCGCCCTGGCGCAGGCCCAGCAGGCAGGCGAGCAGGGTGGTCTTGCCGGCCCCGTTCTCGCCGACGATGGCCAGGCGCTCCCCGCTGCCGATGTCCAGGTCGACGCCCGCCAGGGCCCGGGTGCCGTCGGGGTAGCGATAGTCAAAGCCCCTGAGGCAAACCAGGGAAGACACGCCGGCAGCGGCACTCCCGGACGGCGCCTGCGGGGGGCTGGGGACCGGTTCCGTTGCGGAAAGCCCAGAAGGCAGCGGCGCCTCCCCGGCCAGCCGGAAGGAGAAGTCCAGTCCGTGTTCACGCAGCGAGTCCCGCTGGGAGACCAGCTCCCGCAGGCTGTAGTCGTGGTGGATGCGGCCGCGGTCGATCACCACGGCCCGGGTGCAGAGTTCGTAGAGGAAGATCAGGTCGTGGCTGATGCAGATCAGGGTGCCCGCAAACTCCCGCAGCAGGTTGCGGAAGATCTCCTCCTGGCGGGGGTCGAGGTTGGTGGTGGGCTCGTCCAGGATCAGGACCTCGGGCCGCATGGCCAGCAGCCCGGCCAGGGCCGCGCGCTTTTTCTGGCCGAAGCTGAGGTTGTGGGGGGCCTTGTACGCCATCCCCGCCAGCCCGACCTGCTCCAGGGCCAGGCGCGCGGCGGCCTCCGCCGGCCCTCGCTCCAAGCCCTGGTTGCGGGGCCCGAAGGCCGCGTCGTCTATCAGGGTGTGGCCGAAGAGCTGGTCATCGGGGTCCTGGAAGAGCAGGCCGATCTCCAGCCGGGCCCGGTCGAGGTGATC
>JASFIY010000188.1:0-5261 GCA_050122415.1 Desulfobacteraceae bacterium | reverse complement strand
CTCCTGAGCGGTCCGAAAAAGGGTCTCGGCGCTGCGCAGGCGCAGCTGCTCCTGGGCGAGTCGTTCATCTTCGGCGGGCTGAATGTCGGCGTCCAGAATTTCCTTGAGTTGAAACCGCAGCAGCTCCAGACGCTCCGTCTGACGATCTTTTCGGGCGTGCAGGGTTTTAAGCTCCTGGATCAGGGGTAAAAGGGCCCGATAGCACGCCCCAAGCGCCTCCCGCAGGCCCAGGAGGCCGCCGAAGCGATCCAGGATCAGCAGATGTCGATCCTCGTTGAGCAGCCCCTGGTGGGCGTGCTGACCGGATATGCTGGCCAGGCTCGCGGTTGCCGAAGCGAGGGCCTGCATCGTGGACAGGCGATGGTTGAGATAAACCCGGTGGCGCTCGTTGCGGGAGATCAACCGCCGGACCACCAGGGCGTCCCCGTCGGCGCAGTCCGCCGCCGCCAGCATCGCGGCCGGCGCGCCGCCGGGCGGAACCCGGAAAAGGGCTTCCAGTTCGGCACAGTCGGCCCCGCTGCGAATGAGCCTGCCGCTGGCGCGGCTGCCCAGAAGGAGATTGACCGCACTGATGATGATGGATTTTCCGGCACCGGTTTCCCCGCTGAGCACCGTCAGGCCGTCCTGAAAGGTGATCTGCAGGTCGTCGATGATGGCGAAGTTGCGAATGCAGAGCGCTTCAAGCATAGACGTGCTCACCCGCAAGGGCTGGTGGGATAGGATCTGGGAACGCCTCCCGCGGTGGGCGCGGGGCATCACCGGGTCGGTTTGGACGGGCGGATTCTATCACACAGCCCGGGGGGGTTGTAAAGCCGCCTCCCCATGGCGGAAGTCGCGTCCGCAGCGGGATCGTTCTTCATTAATCCGGAGGTTTGTGCTATTTGGATATCGGCTGCGACCCCATGGCGGCGGCGGTGGTCTTCAGGCGGCGGCAGAGAAAATAGCGCCACAGATTGTAAAGCTGGACCACCATGACGGCCGCCACCAGGCGCGGCACCCACAGCCAGAAAGCGCTCAAGCCGAGCGGCAGGAAAAGTGCGGGATCCTCGATCATGGCGTGATTGACCCCGATCGAGAGCTGCAGGCGCGAGAGCTCCTCGGGGGAAAATTGGCCCTCCCGGGCCTCCTCCACAATCACCGCCGCCCCGTAGGAAAGCCCGAAAACCGCCGCCGTCAGCCACAGCAGCCCGACCCTGCGGTCCACCCCCATCACCGCCAAGAGGGGCCCCATGAGCTTCACCAGGCGCTGGATCAGGTTGAAGCGTTTCATGGCCTCCAGCAGGATCATGAGCGGCATGATGATCAGGAAAATTTTAAGCGCCAGCAAAACGGTTGCACGGCTCCAGGCGGCGATCATCTCCCCGAAGGATGCCGAGGCTGCCACGGCATGGGCCTGGGGCGCGATCACGGCCGCATCCCCACCCACCAGGCGGGACACCAGGATCACCGTCAGGCAGGAAACCACCAGCCGCAAGGCGGTGGCCTTGAGCGGGTGGAGGCCGGATTTCCCCTGGATAATCGCCTCCTGAACGAGGTTGTGGGAGATCAGCAGGAAAATCGCGATCAGCGTCATTTGGGCCATCGTGAAAGGCAGAACCGTCATGGTGGCAATGCCGCCGTAAATTCCGGTCAGCAGTCCGGCCGCCAGCGGCAGCGCGGCCATGGGGGGCAGGCCCAGAACGCCCATCAGCGGTTTCAGCACCACGTCCAGCTGGTGAAGCACGCCGCTGTGCGCCATCAGGGCAGTGGCGAGTGAAATCGGAACCAGGATCTTCAGCATCCAGATGAAGCCCTGCCAGCCTTTGCGGCCGCCGGCAACGGCAGCCGCTGCCAAACGGGAAAGAACATTGTCGGGAGTCATACGCTAGTGGGGCCCTGCTCCGTACTTTGGACGGTTGGATGAGTGCGTGCAAGATTTCGGTTGTGGTGCCGGTCTTCGAAGAGGCCTATACCATAAATCCCACCATCGATCATCTGATTAATCTCCCCTTTTCAGGGCGCTTGGAGATCATTGTGGTGGACGCCGGGCCCTTTCCGGCGACCCTCGCCGCCATCCGCCGCACGGATGTCATCAAAATCGTCGCCCCCAGGGGCAGGGGGCCCCAGATGAACCGCGGTGCGGCCGCTGCGGCCGGTGGGGTCCTGCTTTTTCTGCACGCCGACACCCGATTGCCGCCCACCGGCCTCCAATCGGTGGCCGCGGCCCTACGGAACCGCCGCATTGTCGGCGGGGCCTTTCGTCTCGCGATCGCCTCGCCCAACTTGCTTTTCCGTCTGATCGAAACCACCGCCAACCTGCGCACCCGCTTGACCCGCATTCCCTACGGGGACCAGGCGCTGTTTTTCGAGCGCCGCTTTTTTGAACGCATCGGCGGTTTTTCGGAGATCCCGATCATGGAGGACGTGGAGCTGATGCGGCGGGTGAAACGGGGTGGCCACCGCATCCGGATCCTGCCCGGCCGGGTCCAGACCTCGCCGCGCCGCTGGCAGCGGGAGGGGATTATCAGCGGCACCCTGCGCAACTGGCTGCTGGTCACCCGCTTCCTGCTGGGCACCCCGCCCCACCGCCTGGTGCGCCATTACCGCTAGGCGGCGCCAGCAAAAGTGATGAACACCCTAAAAAGTCAAAACCCAGACAGTTTCGTAAAAAGGTCAGGTTACGGCGCGCAAATCTCAGCGGCGTGAGGCGCACTTATGTAAGCCGCAGGGACTGCGAGATGCAGCGCAACGCAGAAATTGCCCTTCTACGGAACTGTCAAAAGTGGCTGTCGAGACAATCCGGGATCAGCGTGCTGAGCTTGCGGTGAAGGACGGCAAAGGAAAAGTGGCGGGTTGCAAGTGCGTAGTTGCGGCGGACCATTTTTTCCCGCAGGACCGGGTCATCCAAGATCTGAAGAGATTCAGCGACGGCGGCGTCGGTCACATAACCGTCGATTTCCACCACCAAAAACCCCTTCGGCTTGATGTCCCGGGCATAGATGGAATAGGTGTTGACCACGATCGGTTTCGAAAAATAGACCGCCTCCAGAAAGGCGTTGCCGAAGCCCTCGTAATTGGAGGGATAGGTCACGAGATCCGCATGCGGGTATATGTCGTCCAGGGTGTAGATCTTGCGGCCGTCCGCGGTCTGGCCGCGAAACTCGTTGATGATTTCAGACACAAAAACGGTGTCGACCCCCAGCATTTTGGAGTATTCCCGCACCCGCAGCTCGTATTCATGCCCCTCGTCGCCGGAGGCATGCGAGATCACCAGCTTGGCCTTGCGGCCCAGACGGTGCACCAACTCGATGGCGTGTTCGATGCCCTTGCGTTTCACCACCCGGGTGGGCTGCAGGATGAAGAGTTCATCGTCCCGGATGCCCAGGGCCTGCCGAACGTCGGCGGCATAGCGGTCGGGCGGCAGCGGGGGGTTGGCGAAATCCATCACATTGGGGATTATGGTCCCCGAAATGCCGGTTCGCAGGCTCAGTTGGTTGTCCGCCGAGGAGTTGATCACCACGTGGTGGATCGTCGGCAGATGGGGGGGGAAGGCCATATTCAGGTATTCCCAGGCGGCCGTTGTCTTGAAATGCTGGCGCTCCCAGAAGAAATCGTGGTGGTGGGCGATGGTGGGCATGCCGGTTTCGGAGATGAACTCGGTCAGGGCGATGCCGAGAGGCAGGTTGAGGGGAATGGTGATGGCGTTTTCCACCACGATGAAGTCGATTTTAAAGCGATCCACGAAGCGGTAGATGCTGTCCTTCAAACGCCGTTTGGCCGCGTGGATTTCCCGGGTGATGCTGCGCCCCCGGACGTTGACCCCGAAACAGCCGCGATAGATGTCGCGAATCAGCGGGTGTTTGAAATGGGCCTCGGCCACCAGGCAGGAGCGATCGGGCGCATAGGCCAGCTCTCCGGCCAAATAAAAGCAGGTGGCGCCCTCCTGCTCCATGATGCGCGCCCATTTGGCGGCCTCCAGGGAGACCCCGTCGGTTCCCGCCAGGCGGGTGGCGATGAACCCGACATGCTTGAGCTGACAGGATGTCACACAGTAATCCACGCTGCACCCCGCTGCCGGAGGGTTAAACTGCCCACCCGCCCCGCCACTGGTGGCGGCTGTCCCTTGGGGGGACGCCGCGGTCTTTTTGGCGCTTTGGGATAATCATGGGATTTCGCGGTGCCGGAAGCAGTCCACGGTATGGTCGTTGACCATCCCCACCGCCTGCATAAAGGCGTAGCAGATGGTGGGCCCCACAAATTTGAACCCCCGGGCTTTCAGGTCGCGGCTGAGGGCCGCCGAAAGGGGCGTCCGGGCGGGAACCTCGGCCGGCACGCGCCAGGTGTTTTTTAACGCTTGGCCGCCGGTAAAGCCCCAGATATACGCGTCAAAACTACCGAAGCGGGCCTGGAGCGTTCGAAAGGCGCGGGCGTTTTCAAGCGCGGCCTGGATTTTCAGGCGGTTGCGAATCAGCCCGGCATCGGCCAGCAAGGCCGACACCTTCTCCGGACCGTAGGCCGCGACTTTGACCGGATCGAAGCCGTCGAATGCGCGCCGATAGTTTTCGCGCTTGCCCAGAATGGTCCGCCAACTGAGGCCGGCCTGGGCGCCTTCCAGGATCAAAAATTCAAAAAGGCGGGTGTCGTCGTGCAGCGCAACGCCCCACTCGGTATCATGGTAGGCGACCATCAGCGGGTCATCCCCTGCCCAGCGGCAGCGGCGTTTCACTTGAACGGTCCTCCTGGCGGCGGCAATCGTTGGGGGTGGGAAAACGGGATCACGACCCGGGCATTTCAGGGCGCCCCCAGCCGGCGGCACGCGGTCCGGCGCCGGCTAAGAGGGAACCTCTCCGGCGCCAGCGGCCTGAGCGAGGGTGTCCGGCTCCGGTTTCAGGGGGCGCAGGATTTTGACGATTTTCGGCCGATAGGCGTTTTGGGCCGCCATCCGGTTGCCCTGGAACTTGACGAACAGAATCGAAACGAAGAAAAACAGAAAGCCCAGAAGCGCCGAGAGGCCCGAGGCGTCGAACTTCAGAAGGGGTGCGTAGCGCTGGCCGATGAGGGCGCCCACAAACATGCAGATAATCGGAAAGAGATAGAGCAGGAAGGTCGCCTTCAGGAAGGAGGCGGTCTCAACTCGCAGCAGGATCCGATCCCCCACCTGGGCGCCGGCCGGGTTCAGGGCCTCGACCTCCATTTCGTTTCCCATGGCGTTGCAGGAGTTGCGGGAAGCACAGCCCTTGCAGGCGCTTTTCTTGTGGGTCTTGACGCGGGCGGTGGTCGCC
>JASFIY010000187.1:0-5269 GCA_050122415.1 Desulfobacteraceae bacterium | reverse complement strand
CTACCCCACCGGGCTGAAGTGGTCCACCGTCGCCAAGGCCGAAAACACCCCCAAATACGTGATCTGCAACGCCGACGAGGGCGACCCCGGGGCCTTCATGGACCGCAGCGTCCTGGAGAGCGACCCCCACCGCGTGATCGAGGGCATGGTCATCGCCGGGTGGGCGGTGGGCGCCAGCCGGGGCTTCATCTACCTGCGGGCCGAATACCCGCTGGCCGTCAAGCGGGTCAAGGCCGCCATCGCCGCGGCCGAGCGCAGCGGGCTGCTCGGCGGCAGCCTCTTTCACACCCCCTTCGGCTTCGAGATCAAGGTCCGCCTGGGGGCCGGGGCCTTTGTCTGCGGCGAGGAGACCGCTCTGATCGCCTCCATCGAAGGGCGTCTGGGCCGCCCGCGGCCGCGGCCGCCCTACCCCGCCGAGTCCGGCCTGTGGGGCGCCCCGACGCTCATCAACAACGTCGAGACCTTCGCCAACATCCCCCCCATCCTGCGCAACGGCAGCGCCTGGTTTGCCGCCATCGGCACCGAAAAGAGCAAGGGCACCAAGGTCTTCGCCCTGGCCGGGCGGGTCCGGAACACCGGCCTGATCGAAGTCCCGATGGGGACCACCCTGCGAGACATCGTCTACGCCATCGGCGGCGGCATCCGGGACGACCGGACCTTCAAGGCGGCGCAGACCGGCGGGCCCTCCGGGGGGTGCATTCCCGAAGAGCACCTGGACCTGCCCATCGACTACGACTCCCTGGCCGAGGTCGGCTCCATCATGGGCTCGGGGGGCATGATCATCATGGACGAGACCGCCTGCATGGTGGATGTCGCCAAATACTTCATGGGCTTCTGCTGCGCCGAGTCCTGCGGCGCCTGCGTCCCCTGCCGCGTGGGCACCACCCAGCTCCACCGGCTGCTGGAGCGGATCGCCGCGGGCCGCGGCACGGCGGAGGACATGGCCCGAATCGAGGACCTCTGCGACCTGGTCCAGAACACCAGCCTCTGCGGGCTCGGCCAGACCGCCCCCAACCCGGTGGTGAGCACCCTGCGCTATTTTCGCGATGAATACGAGGCCCACATCCAGGAGCGCCGCTGTCCGGCCGGCGCCTGCAATCTCGGCCAGTGAAAGGAGCCCCGTGATGGCCCACCCGACCTACGGCCCGCAACACCCCGCACGCTCCGGAGGCGGCCGCGCAGCGCCCATTCTGACCCTCAAGATCGACGGCCAGGATGTCGGCGCCCGCAGCGGCGAGACGATCCTCGCGGTGGCCCGCGAAAACGAGATCCAGATCCCCACCCTGTGCCACCTGGAGGGCCTCTCCAGCCTGGGCGCCTGCCGGTTGTGCCTGGTGGAGGTGGCCGGCGCCAACCGCCTGTTGCCGGCCTGCGTCACCGCCGTGCGGGAGGGCATGGAGGTGACCACGCGCTCCGCACGCCTGCAGACCTACCGCCGCAAGCTGCTGGAGCTTTTTTTCAGCGAGCGCAACCACGTCTGCGCGGTCTGCGTCTCAAACGGCCACTGCGAGCTGCAGGATCTGGCCGACACCCTCGGGATGACCCACGTGCACTACGACTATCTCTACCCGCAGGCAACCATCGACGCCTCCCACCCCCGCTTTTCGGTGGACCACAACCGCTGCATCCTCTGCCTGCGGTGCGTGCGCGCCTGCGAGGAGATCGAGGGGGCCCACACCTGGGACGTGATGGGCCGCGGCATCGAGGCCCGTGTGATCACCGACCTGAACCAGCCCTGGGGGGAGTCGGAAAGCTGCACCGGCTGCGGCAAGTGCGTCCAGGTCTGCCCCACCGGGGCGCTGACCGAAAAGGGCCGGGCCGTGGCGGAAATGGTCAAAAACAAGGAATTCCTGCCCTATCTGCGGGTCATGCGCCGGCGCACGTTCTGACACCGCCGGCCGGGGTCGGGTCGCGCGGGCCGAGGGCGGCCGCCGCGGAGAGAGGAGGCGCTGATGGGCAAAATCCGACTGGCCACCACCTGGCTGGACGGCTGTTCCGGCTGCCACATGTCGCTGCTGGACCTGGACCAGGAGGTGCTCGCGATCCTGGACCGGGTCGAGCTGGTTTACGGTCCGCTGGTGGACGCCAAGCAGATCCCGCCTGGGATCGACGTGGCCCTGGTGGAGGGCGCGGTCAGCACCACGGCCGACCGGGAAAAAATCCTGCTGCTGCGCGAGCGCGCTGCCCTCCTGGTGGCCCTGGGGGACTGCGCCGTGACCGGCAACGTCCCGGCCATGCGCAACCGCTTCAGCCCCCAGGAGGTGCTGGTGCGCGCCTACATCGAAAATGCGACCACCCATGCCCAGGTGCCCGGCGCGGGTGTGCCGCGGCTGCTGGCGCCGGTCCGGCCGCTGCATGAGCTGGTGGCGGTGGACGTTTTCGTCCCGGGCTGCCCGCCGCCGGCCGCGGCCATCGGCTTTGCCCTGACGGAACTGCTGGCCGGCCGGATGCCGGACATGGCCGGGCGCTCGCGTTTCGGGGCCTGAAGGCGAAGGAGAGTCGACCATGGGACGGCGGATTGAAATCGAACCGGTCACCCGCATCGAAGGGCACGGCGCCATTACCGTCCAGCTGGACGATCAGGGCCGGGTCAGCGACGCCCGCTTTCACGTCACCCAGTTCAGGGGGTTTGAAAAGTTCTGCGAGGGCCGGCCCTACTACGAGATGCCCGCGTTGGTGGAGCGGATCTGCGGCATCTGCCCCGTCAGCCATTCCCTGGCCTCGGCCAGGGCCTGCGACGCCATCCTGGGGGTGCGCGTCCCCCGGACGGCCCAAAACCTCCGCCGGGTGCTCAACTGCGCGGCGTTCATCGCCTCCCACGCCCTGAGCTTCTTTTACCTCTCGGCGCCGGACCTGCTGCTGGGAATGGACGCCGACCCGGCCCGGCGCAACCTGCAGGGGCTGGCAGCCGCCGACCCGGCGGTGGTCAAAAACGGGATCGCCCTGCGCAGGACCGGTCAGGGCATCATCGAAACCTTCGCCGGCAAGCGCATCCACCCCGCCTGGGTGGTGCCGGGGGGGGTGAACGCCGGCCTGACGGCCGGAAAGCGGGATCAAATCCTCTCCGATCTGCCCGCCGCCAAGGCCATCGTTCTGGACACGCTGGCGGACTTCAAGGGGCGTATCGCCGGCTTCCAGGAGGAGATCGCCTCCTTCGCCAACTTCCCGTCCCTCTTCGTGGGCCTGGTGAATGCCGAGGGCGACCTCGCCCTGAGCGACGGCACCCTGCGCTTCGTCGACGATCAAGGCAGCATTCTGGCCGACGACGTCGACCCCGCAGACTACCCGCAATTCATCGGCGAGGCGGCCGAGCCCTTCTCCTATCTCAAATCTCCCTATTACACCCCCCTGGGCTACCCCGACGGCATCTACCGGGTGGGCCCGGCCGCACGTCTGAACGTCTGCAACAACTGCGGCACCCCGCTGGCCGACCAGGAACTGGACGAGTTCAGGGGCCTCGCCAGCAGGCCGCTTGCCAGCAGCTTTCACAACCACCACGCCCGGCTGATCGAAATCCTCTACTGCATCGAAACCATCGAGGCCCTGATGGCCGACCCCGAAATTCTCGACCCGCGCGTCCGCGCGCAGGCCGAACCGAACTTCGGCGAAGGCCTGGGATGCGTCGAGGCCCCGCGCGGTACCCTCCTGCACCACTACCGGGTGGACCCCGACGGCCTGATCACCTGGGTCAACCTGATCGTCGCCACCGGTCACAACAATCTCGCCATGAACCGCGGCGTGCGCCAGGTGGCCGAACGCTTCATCCGGGGGGACGACATCGCCGAGGGCGCGCTCAACCGCCTGGAGGCCGTCATCCGGGCCTTCGACCCCTGCCTGAGCTGCTCCACCCACGCCCTGGGCCGGATGCCGCTGGAGGTCGAGGTGCGCAACCCCGACGGCAGCCTGCGCCGCCGGCTGCGGCGGGAATAATGCCCCGGGTGCTGGTCATCGGCTGGGGCAACCCCGCCCGCGGCGACGACGGCCTCGCCTGGCACGCCCTGGAACACCTGGCGGGCGCTCCGTTGGGGAAAGACGTCACCGTGATCCTGCGGCACCAGTTGACCTTCGAGTTGGCCGAGCGGGTCTTACGGGCAGAGCGGGTCCTCTTCGTCGATGCCAGCGCCCAGGGCCCGCCGGGCCGGATCCGCTGCCGCCGCCTGGGCCCCGGAACCAGCAAGACGTCCGCCTTCAGCCACCACCTCACCCCGGGCACGCTGCTGGCCTTGACCCAAACCCTCTTCGGCAGGTGCCCCGAGGCGTTTTCGCTGAGCATCGGGGGCGCGGATTTCTCCTTCTCCGAAGCCCTCTCGCCCCAGGTCCGCAGCAGTTTGCCACGCTTGCTGGACTGCATCCGGCGGCGGCTTTGACACCCTTTGACGAGGGGAAAGTCTGCAGGGCTTCAGACAACTGGCAGGTTTTGGCGCTAAGGCCTGAAGCAACTTGAAAGATTTACCGCCTGCTGCTCCGCTCAACCGTTGGGCTGCCGAGGAGAGCGCGCGATTCGATGAGAAGGGCGCATACCACTGCCCCGGGCTCTCTGCCGGTGTAGAGTTCGGTGGGTCGATGTCTTGCTTGTGAAAGGAGGAATCGTGGACTGCTTGTCCCCGTCCGAGTTGACTGAAGCGATCGTTGAGAAGGCCACGTCGTTGGGTGCGTCCGCCGTAGGGGTCGCCGACATTGAGCCACTCAAGGCGTCTCCCTCGCATCGCATTTCACCCAAGATTGGGATGGGCCTGGACGTGCGCTGGCGGGACGCACGGGACGACATCGTGCCCGCCCAAGTCGAATGGCCGGCAGACGCGGTCTCCGCCGTCGTGATTGGTCTCTCTCATCCCGCCGATCAGCCGGAGCTCGATTGGTACGACGGCAAAGGTACGCCAGGCAACCGCACCCTCATCAGGATTGTCAAGGAGCTCTCTCGTTGGCTCAAAAACTCATTCTCCTTCACTACCTACCAGCCGCCCTATTTCATCGAGAGTGGTGGGGTCTTCATGAAGGACGCCGCCGTGCTGGCCGGCCTCGGAACTGTCGGCAAGAACAACCTGGTGATTACTCCCAAGTACGGCCCCCGCATCCGCTGGCGGGTACTCCTGTTGGACCACCCGGCGAAGGCCACCGGCCCGGTTGCGTATTATCCGTGCGACGGGTGCGACGAGCGCTGCCGCAGGGCCTGTCCCGTCGGCGCGTTCGATGAGATGGCCTACGACGCGTCCACACTTGGACAATCGCAACTCCCCGGCACCGACGGGACCTACGACCGCATCACCTG
>JASFIY010000186.1:0-5274 GCA_050122415.1 Desulfobacteraceae bacterium | reverse complement strand
CTGGATGAGGGTGGAGACCGCGACACTTGAAGGCGCTGTATTTCTGCGTGGTATGGGGGCGGACCGGCCGCGATAAAGGGGTTGAGGAAAACGATTTAAAAACTCAAAAACGGGCACCTTCCAGGAGGCGAAGCCTCCGGAAATGGGGTCCTCAGGGGGGCTGGATCAAAGATTGGGGCCCAATGGGGTGCTGATAAAGCGCAACCCACCATGAATAGCAGGATCCACTGGATGGCTGCTGCTTTGAGTTCGATGAGGTTCGTCTCGTGATAATCTCAAGTAAATCTAAATGGTCGCTTCAGGTGTTGCCATAACGATACCAGCGGCGATGCTGAAATTTTTGCCCCAAAGCCGTAATTGACCTCTTGATTTCGTTGGTTATGATTTCCTGGGCGAAATCGAATTTCTTGGTTTTAAAATAATCCTCCAAAGCCTTTGTCACGTCGTCATCACAGTACAGCCCCGCATTGAACGCCGCTGCGATGCGGACCTTTCGGCACCGATCGGTTAACCCTTTCAGGACGGCTTCTTTGGCTGTTTGACACTCCATCAGGCTGAGATTAATCAGCGCCCAACGACGATGAGATGATTTTGGTAAATTGAGGGCGCAATCTTTGAACCATTCCGTGGCTTCAACTATATTGGATTGAAGCAAACTTATTATATTCGACCGTAAGTCGAGCCTCACACACGCATCGGCCATCGAGCAAATATCGGACAAATAAAACGGATTAATATTCAATTATTACTATTGGTTAACCGAATCCAAGCACAGGTGGTTTTCCCAGGGTTTTCCATGCTGACCAATCGAAGCGGAAATTTCCATCAGGTGCCTCCTTTTCTCATGCAATGTGAGTAATAAAAAAGTCGGCTTTTTCGATAGCGCTGGACCGGAACCAGGATCGATGGCATCAATATCTGTTTTGCCGGCCGGTTGGAACACGATCTCCATAAAGTTCGTAAAATTTTGAATTTACGAATAAATGGACCTTGTAGGTTTTGGGAGGCAAATTTATTCGTGTCATTTCTTCAACTAGCTGCTGCTTGGAGATCCTGCAGAAATTTGCCTTTTTGATGGCCAACTCGCCGGTCATCCGGATGTTCTTGTGCTCCGAATCTGCCATTTGGATTTTACAATCACAGCATGAAATGATTTGGTTAATTGTTTTTTCATAGAATTCCCTGTTGTTATCCATATTTTTCATCTGACCCCAAACACAGATTGGAAATACGGTCAACAAAACGATAGTCAAAATTAAAAGATTCAATTTCTCTTTCATGAAACCCTCCTCTCGCGCTTTGGTTGAAAATGGTGGTTTCCGAAATGGACGCAATCTTCTAATTTTAGTATTGTAAACAATTGAAACTATAGGCTGAACAACTGCGAAAAATACTTTTACGGGACTCCTTGCAACTTGATCAGAAATAGCAGTGGGGAATTCTTCGATACTAATATAAAGGGGGAGGGTTCACAGATAGTTCACGGATTAAAAAATTATTTTGACTACACAGGGGAGGGGGAGAGGGAGG
Organism: Desulfobacteraceae bacterium; assembly: GCA_050122415.1. Classification (GTDB taxonomy): domain Bacteria; phylum Desulfobacterota; class Desulfobacteria; order Desulfobacterales; family JAABRJ01; genus JAABRJ01. The sequence continues at coordinate 3,744 of JASFIY010000186.1, read as the reverse complement.
AAAAAGTGGTTGGGGCGGCGGTCAAAAAAAAGCCCAAAAGTCCCTGGGAGTGCTTCAATTTTTGCTTCGGCTCCAATGGTTAGCGCTTCAAGGACGACCAAAAATTGAGAAAAAAAGGGATAATACCCTTAAATTTAAAAAAACTTATAACCAAACCCGAAACCGAAATAATGGCTTGTGCTTTCATATTTTCCACTCAGAATGGAATTTGTCACTTTTCGATCTTCGAAAAGGGAAAGCATGTAAAACGTATCAAGCCAATAGGCCCCGTGGCGATATCCCAGACCGATACTGAAGTTGTGCTGGTCGGCATCGGGTGCGGCGGGGGAAAGCGTTTTTTCCGGAACAGGGGATTCCACAAAGGAGTAGCCGGCTCTAAGGGCGACACGGTCTCCTGTCTGATACTCTAATCCTCCCTTGAAAAGCCAGGAATCATTCCAGTCATGATTCAGTGTTGTGTCGGAAAAACCAGGGATAGCCGTTTCATTGTTGAAATCTAGAATGGTTCGGTCATATCGGGACCACCCCACCCACTCGATATCGATACCGGCAGTCAGTTTTTTATTGGGAAAGAGGGCCATACCAATACTCACAACAGGGGGGAGGTTCAATTCAGAGTTGACATCGGCTTTGAATGACGTACCGCCAAAAACGGGCTGCAGAAGCGGCGCAATCCGGCTAAGTTTGGCATCCCCCTCCAAGTCCACATCAACAGAACTCCGGTATGCGGCGCCGAGCCGAACCCAATGGCTGGGTTGAAAGAGAATGCCGAAATCATAACCCCAGGCGTCGCCGTCAAGTTTGAGCCTAAAACGTCCATCTGAGCTGTTAAAATTTGACTGGTCAACCCTGTTTTCGACCTCGTTTCTAGCGTACAGGTAATAAACGCCTCCGCCCAAAAAAAGATTTGGCGTAATTTTCCAGGCCATACTTGGGTTGATGGCCAGAGTGGCAATAAAACTTTCCGTGGAGACAAAACGCGTGAGGCCATTGTCCGGCCATTTGCGCCCCCCGATTCCAAAAAGGGGAAAATATGCCCAGGCCGAACACCAGTTCCGAAGAATCAGGGTTCCAGGACATGTAAAAATTTGGGGGAAAATAATACTCCCTTTCGGTATGCTCGGTTTCATCGGCAGGAGAGGTGAATGAAGTCTCGGGAGAGAGAACCGTAATGCCGCCGTAAACCTGAAACCCCGAGAGATTCCCAAGGCCGGCCGGATTATGGAGGATGGTTGAAGGATCATCGGCGATGCCGACAAAAGCAGTGCCCATGCCCGCCGCTTTTGCACCATGAACCGGGCCACCGGCAATGCCAAGGCCCGAATAAAAGGGGTTGACGCTGACTAAAATCATGATTGCCAGGACAGCGCATCCCGATCCGAAAAAAGTAGGCACCATATGAGGTCTGGCCTTAAAAACCCAAGTCATCGGTGTTTTATCATTGACCGTATTTCAAGGGTTCTGTTCCCTGGTTCGATTCCATATTCGGATAGCAACATTTTTCGGCAACGGTCAAAATCTCTTAATGCGTCGGCTTTATGCCCAAGATTAAAATAACAGATCATCAAACGCTGATAAAATTTTTCAACAAACTCATCACGGGACAGCCCACGTTTGTATACCTGCACGGCCTCTTCCCATCGCCCGGTTTTCTCCAGGAGATCTCCCAGTCTTTCGATGATCCTTATAAAAAGACCCCGCATTCTTTCTCTTTCCGAAAGGATCGGTGCCCCCCAGTTTTCAAGTTTAAGAAACTCTCCTTGGTAAAGTGAAATGGGTTTTTCCGATTTTTTCAGCATCTTTTCAGCGTCAAATTCGAAGTTTGCGGAGTTGTTGAAAACGAGCAGTTCCGTAGCCATTTTTTCAAATGCCCAGCTGTCAACCCAGCACGAACGTTTATCCATGCTTATCTTTTTTCCTGCCATTGGCAACAGATCGCCAATTTTCAACATTTTGCGTAATCTGTAGAGCGTTGTGCTGAAGGCTCGGTGAGCGGAATATCCGTCGGCATCAGCCCATAAAATGTCCGACAATTGTTCCTCTGGGATGTCGCTACCGCCTAAAGTAAGAATAAGCTTGAGCAGTTTTAAAGGTACTTCCTGCACTTTGCCCACAAAGGCGAGCGTCGTATTATTTATCTCGACACGAAATTGCCCCAAGGTGTAAATTTTTAAAGACCAGGGCCAATTTTCAAGATGGATGGGGATCTTCGAGGGAACCAGACCTCTGGTTTGGACAACATAATTGAAGTATTCGGTTTCGATTTTGTTTTCAATCGCGAAAACACAAAGGTTGGCTGTAGCTGCGGGTTGATCCACATAAGTGTTTACAAAACCGGTTTTTTTGGCTTGTTTCCCTAAAATTTTTAACCAATTGGACGCAGCGTCGGGATCCCCTTCGGCCAAAGAAAACTGAGCCTTTAAAAAATATGCAAAAAAAGAAAAGGTTGTGCTGGAATACTTTTTTGAAAGCTCTAAAACCTCTCCTATCAAAACTCCTGCGTCTGTCACTTTCCCCTGCGCATGAAGAATTTGGGACAAGATCATACGGGTCAGCGCTTTTCCTACCGGAAAGCCGATCTTATCCTCCGATTGGATGCTGATCTCTGCGTGAAAAGCAGCTTCGCTAAATTCCCCTTTGATCAGGGCTGCCCGGGCTTTAAGAAAATGATAGAATGATTTGTCCCAAAATCGAATTGGTCGGTTCCAGTTTTCAAGTTTTTTTAATAGTTTCTGCGCTTCTTCGACGTCATTTTGATTCAGTGCGCTTGAAATTTGGTGTCCGATCAACATGAAGTCAAACAAGCCCACGCCTGATTCTTTGGACAGCGACAAGGCTTTCGATGCGACCTGGCTGCATTTGCGGGTATTCCCAAAACCGGCATGCAGCATGACTTCAAAAAAATACTTGTTCAAAATTTGAACGGGTGATACTGGGTATTTTGTGGTCAATAAATTAATGTTTTCAATGGCTGCTTTGACTTTTGAAAGGTTGGCCTGGTAACTCCAATAATACCATGCAAAATGACATAAAAAATAAACTATGATTCCAAGATGCTTTGGCGAGGTTTTCTGATAAAAAAAGCGTTTTGCCCACTCCTCGATTAGTGGGTTGTGAGGTCTTCGCATAATCAATGCAACAACTACACTGGCTGCTACCTTAAGTTGAATGCCGATGTCAGGGCACGATTCAATCTCGGTTTTTAAAATATCCAGCCCATCCAGCCATTTATCAAAAAGCGTGAAGTCTTCTCCTGCATACAATACAGCATCGAGAATCCCGCCAAAACTTAGCAGTTTGCATACCATATCCTCTTTTTTGACCGACAGTTGATAGGCATCTTCAAAGATTTTTCTGCTCAAAAAAGGGTCAAAAGGAAGAAGCGCAGCCCCCTTCCAGTACAAAAGCCAAGGCGTGTCGGCTCTAAATGATTCCGGCAAATAAGTCAACCACTCTAAAAGAAGATTGTTTCTACCCTGTTCCATCAGGGACAATGCATTCCGGATGATAATGCGAATTGCCGATTCATAATCTTCGGATGATAAATAAAGAAAGAATGCTTTCTCGATGTTGTTGGATCGCTCCAAAAGGTTGCCAGCCGTTTTTTGGGTGTGCAATAGTTCTTCGCGGTTCAAGAGGTCTTTTGACTTGTTTTGCAAGAATTCTCTAAAAAGGGGGTGAAAGCGGAAAGTAAGCCCGGTTTCATCCGGCTGATTGATAAAAAAATTAAGCCGGTTAATATTT
>JASFIY010000185.1:0-5289 GCA_050122415.1 Desulfobacteraceae bacterium | reverse complement strand
CGGTCTTGATGGCCTGGTAGTCGAATCGTCGCCCCAGCACCTCCCGCAGGCGTTCGGCTTCCGCCGGGCTGTCGGTCTCGAAGAAGGGCGGCGCGCTGAAGCGCTCCGACGAAATGTCCGGAGGGGGCACTTTGACCGGCGTCCGGGCCTCCAGCGGGGTAAACCGGCGGGCCAGCAGGTCCTGGATCGTCACCGGTTTGGCGGCGGATTTTCCACCGGCGCCGGCCTTGGCTCTTGACCCTGACGCGGCCTTGGTTTTTTTACTTGTCTTGGTCTTCTTTTCCTCTTTTTTTTTGGGGGCAGCGGTTTTTTTCTTTTTGCTGCTGGTCTTGCTGGTAGGATTTTTAGCCATGGAAACCCCTCGGAGGTTAGAGTTTTAGAAGCATGACTAGCCAGGACGGCGAGCGGGCTGACAAGCCGCTCATCCTATATAGGATAAGGGTTCGTTTGTAAACACTTTTTTGACGGCACTCCGGTGTTCCGGGACCCTTGCCGGAGAGGAAAGGGTGGACGAACCGCATAAAAGTCAAATCTGCGGTACCCTCAAGGTTTGACGCTGGAGGGGGGAAATGCTACTGGACCGGGGTTGGCTCTGTCCGGCGATGTCGATCCGGGAGGTGTCGCGTGAACGTCGAACACAAATTGATTCCGGCCCTGCGGGAAGGGGTGGCGGTGGTCAAAATGATCCTCTTCAGAGAACTGAAGCCCTACCTGCACGAAAAATACCCCCAACGCGGGGCGGAGTTCGCCGGTCGGCTGTCGGCGGCGGTCATCAACGAACTCTTCGGAACGCCCAACCCCGACCCGACCTTTGCGGCCTTTGCCCATCAGCACCGGGGTGTGATCCTTGACGAGCTGGGGCTTTTGGCCGTTCGCCACCCGAACCTGCGGATCGCCCTGACCGATGCCCTGCGGATCCAGTTTCTCTGCGACCATCAGGAGAACATCGACAGCGCCGCCATTCTCAGCCAGGCCGCCCGGCTGGGCATTCTGGTCGCGGAGCGGGAGGTGCCCCTGCCCGCCACCTTCATGAACATGGTCCGCGCCCTGGGCAGCCGCCTGAATCTGCTGGCCTGAAACCACTGCTTCCGCTTGCCTGCCCAGGGCATGCGATTCAGTCCTGCTCGCGGGTTTTGCTGAAAACGATCTCCGGCCAGTTTTCCATGTCGAAATTCAAGCGCCACTCGCTGGGCGCCAGGTAGGCCAGGCGGCCGGCGGCGTCCCGGGCGAGCGTATCCTGCTTCTCCTTTTCGAAAGCCGCCAGTCGCTTGCGGTCCGCGCAGGTGATCCAGCGGGCGGTGGCGTAGTTGACCGGCTCGTAGACGGCATCGACGCCATACTCGTTTTTCAGCCGCGCCATGGTCACGTCGAACTGCAACACCCCCACCGCACCGAGGATGAAGGCGCTGCCCGAGACCGGGCGGAAAAACTGCACCGCCCCCTCCTCGGCCAGCTGGGTCAGGCCTTTCTGGAGCTGTTTGAGCTTGAGGGGGTTTTTGAGCAGCACGCGGCGGAAATGTTCCGGCGCGAAGTTGGGGATGCCCGTGAACTGCAGCGGCTCCTTTTCGGAGAAGGTGTCTCCGATCTTGATCGTTCCGTGGTTGTGGATGCCGATGATGTCCCCGGGATAGGCTTCCTCGACGTGGGCGCGGTCCTGGGCCATGAAGATGGTGGCGTTGGCCCAGGTGACCTCCTTGCCCAGGCGGTGGTGCATCACCTTCATGCCCCGGGTGAACTTGCCCGAACAGATCCGGATAAAAGCGATCCGGTCGCGGTGGGCGGGGTCCATGTTGGCCTGGATCTTAAATGCAAACCCCGAAAAAGGGGTTTCCAGCGGGGAGACCACCCGGGTGGCGGTGGCCCGCCCGGTGGGCGGCGGGGCCATTTCCACCAGGGCGTCCAGAAGTTCCCGGACGCCGAAATTGTTGATGGCGCTGCCGAAAAAGACCGGGGTCTGGCTGCCTTGAAGGTAGTGGGTCTGCTCCAGTGGGTTGGCGGCGCCCTCCAGCAGCGCCACGTCCTCGCGCAATTCGGAGGCCTGACGGCCCAGCAGGGCGTCCAGGCGGGGGTCGGCCAAATCGGTGATCAGCACGTCGTCGGTCTCGCGGGTGTCGCCGCCGGGGCTGAAGAGCTGCAGGGTCTGTCGGTAGCGGTTGAAGACTCCCCTGAAATTCTTGCCGGCGCCGATGGGCCAGGAAAGCGGGGTGCACTCGATCTGGAGCTTGTCTTCGATGTCCGTCAGGAGGTCCAGCGGAGCCAGTCCGTCGCGGTCGAGCTTGTTGATGAAGGTGATGATCGGGGTGTTGCGCATCCGGCAAACCTCCATCAGCTTTTCGGTCTGAGGCTCGACCCCCTTGCCGCTGTCGATCACCATCAGGGCGCTGTCCACGGCGGTCAGCACGCGGTAGGTGTCCTCGGAGAAGTCCTGGTGGCCGGGGGTGTCCAGGAGGTTGATCTCGAAGTCGCGGTAGTTAAATTTCATCACCGAGGTGGTCACCGAGATGCCGCGCTCGCGCTCCACGGCCATCCAGTCGCTGGTGGCGTGGCGGGCGGCCTTGCGGGCCTTGACGGCGCCGGCCAGCTGGATGGCGCCGCCGAAAAGCAGCAGTTTTTCGGTCAGGGTGGTCTTGCCGGCGTCGGGGTGGCTGATGATGCCGAAGGTGCGCCGCCGCAGGACCTCTTCTTGCTGTCGTTTTGACATCTATCCGTCCTCTGGGATCTTCGCCAATGGCGGCAATCCCAGGCCTCTGGTGACTGGTTGAAATGATAAAAAAACGGGACCGAAATCGGACCCGTCGGAGAAAATCTTACGTCAAGTGCCGGCGGTTGTCAAACCCCTGCCGGCGCCGTCCCGGGACCCAGCTAAGCGGGTCGAAGCCCTGGGCCAGCAGGTTTCTTATGGGCAGAAAGAGCGGGTCGGGCAGACGGGACCATTCAAACCATTGCCAGCAAACACATTTCCCGGGCTCCAGGACCTCAGGTTCACCCTGCGGGGCCAGGGCGATGGCGACGAGCGTGACGTAGTGGCGGCCTTCGGCCGTGAAGACGTCGTTGGTATAGGGGCCCAGCTGCACCGGGCCCAGCTGCAGGCCGGTTTCTTCGCGGACTTCACGGCGGGCGCAGGCCGCGATTGTTTCGCCGAACTCCAGGTGGCCGCCGGGAAACTGCCAGCTGCCGGCTCCGTGGGCATTCCGGCGCTTGCCCAGCAGCACGCGGCCGCCGCGGATCAGGATGACGCCGACTCCCACGCGGGGGGCCGGCGCTGTCGTCATCAAAGGATTCATGGGAGCCTCTTGCCCCCCGGGCGGATCTAAGGAGGCGAAACGGGCCTTGGCGTCTGCGGCGGGCGCTTGGCATGATCCGGCGGGAGGGCCCTCAATCGCCCGGCGGCCTCAACGGCCGGGGCTCCGGTTGGGGCGCAACCAGGTCCCTTGGGGATGGGCCGCCGGTGGGCCGGCGGCTTTTGGGCAGCCGGATCGAAAAAAGGGTGCCTTCCCCGGGGCGGGATTTGACGCTGATGGAGCCGCCGTGTTCGCGGATGACCTGCTCGGTGATGAAAAGCCCCAGGCCGGTTCCCTGGTTGCCCTTGGTGGAGTAGAACATGGTGAAGATCTCCTTGAGGGCCTCGGGATCCATGCCGCAGCCGTTGTCGCGGATCTCGATGGTGACGTGGTCCCCGTCCTGGGCGGTGCTGAAGACGATCCGGTGGGGTTTGTCGCTGAGGTCTTCGATGCAGGCCTCCATGGCGTTTTCCAGAATGTTGAAAAGCGCCGAACGCAGGATGGCCGTGTCCACCGCAATGGTGACCCGCTGGGGGTCGAATTGGCACACCAGGCGGACGTCCGCCCCGCGGATCCTGGCCTCCATCTGGTCGGCGACCTCGCAGACAAACCCCAGCAGATCCACCGGCTCCGTTGTGAGCTCGCGCTTTTTGGCGTAGTAGAGAATATTGAGCACCACCTTGCGGATGCGCTCCACCATCATCCGGCTGATTTCCAGCCCCTCCTCGATCTGGGCCGGCATGTCACGGTAGAAGCCGGCGTCGATCAGAAAGAGGCCGGCGTCCAGGCCGGTCAGGACCCCCTTGATGCCGTGGGAAATGGAGCCCATCATCATGCCCAGGGACGAAAGATTGTGCTCCAGCTCGCGCAGGTGGGTGACGTCCACGAAGATCACCAGCACCTGGAGCAGCTTGCCGCTGGCGCTCTTGATGGGCGCCGTCCAGACCATGGCATTCAGGTTGCGGCCGTTTCGGGCGGAGAGGAACATCTCGGCCTGGTGGGGCTCGCCGTCCTGCAGGCTGCTTTCGATGGGACTCCAGCAGCAGGGTTTGCGGGAGAAACAGAAGAGGTCGAAAAAGCCGATCCCCGTCTCCTGGCCGAAATCCTCCTTGAACCTGCGGTTGACCGCGGTGATGCGGCCCATGCGGTCCAAGACCGCGATGTGGCAGGGCACCTCGTCAAAGAGCAGTTCATAGCGCTGGCGGGTGCGCTGCAGCTCCAGCTTGATGTCCTCGATTTCCTTGCTGCCGGTGGCGACTTCAACAATCAGGTCCACCTCGCCGTCGTCGTTGAAGATCGGTGCGCAGTGGACGATCATCGGCACCTTGCGGCCGCTGCGGTAGCGCGCCGTCGCGCGCGTGGTGTAGACGATCTCCGAGCGCATGCTGACGGCAACGGGGCAGGTTTCGGGCCGGCCGGCCTCGCCCTCGTAGAGCTCCCAGCTGCGGCTTCCCAGACAGTGGCCGAAATGGCGGTTGAAAATGGGGTTGGTGGCCACCAGGCGGAGATCGCGGTCGTGCAGGGAGACGAAGTAGGGGGTCTGGTTGAAGTACTCCACGCCCCCTTCCACCTCGCGGGCCAGGAGCCCGATAAAATGGGACACCTTGTCGACGATCTGCTTGACGGCCAGAAACCGTTCGGTGTTCACCCGTTCGGTCAGCTGCGCCGCGATCTCGGCCGAAAGCCCATTTTCCAGCGCGTCCACGCGCTGTTGCAGCCGCCCCAGGCGCAGGCAGCGCTCCACGGCGGCCACCAGCGCCCCGGCGCCGGCGTTGCGCGGCAGAAAGGCGGCGGCCGTCTGCCCCAGGCGCTCCACGGCGGCGGCCCAAGCGTCGGGTGCCGCCAGAACCACCAGCTGCGGCGGCGGGGAGAGCGCCCCCAGGCGCGCAAGGGGTTCTGCGCCCAGCAGAGCGTCTTCAGCCAGCACCACCGCCGGGGGGCGGTCCGTGACGGCGTTGAGGGCCGCGTGCGCCTCGGCACAGGTCACGATTCCGCCGCCGCCCAGCGC
>JASFIY010000184.1:0-5309 GCA_050122415.1 Desulfobacteraceae bacterium | reverse complement strand
TAATTTGCTGGAGTAGGCGGCGATTTGCCGTCATATAAAGCGCATGCCATCCGGAGGATATCTTCCATGAAAAAAGAGGACCTGCAGGCATCCGGACGGACCTGCAGAACATACGCAGGCAAAACCTTGGAATTCAGGCAGCAGCTACCCGAGCTGGTGGACGAGATTCTCAAAAACGGCGATGTGCCGCCAGACCACCACCACATCACATACGAGCCGATTCCCACCCGCGAGTCGGTGATCGAAATTCTCCAGTTGATGCGCGAGATTCTTTTCCCGGGCTTTTTCTCACCGGAAAAGGTCGATCCCGTCAACCTGCGCTACAGCATGGGACGCAGCGTTTCCATGGTCTATGATCTGCTCTGCGATCAGGTCTGCCGCAGCCTGCGCCATGACTGCTTCCGCTACGACCAGGCGTGCAGCGACTGCGAGGGGCGCGCCGGCGAGATCGCCCTGGAGGTGATCCGGGCCATCCCCGGCATTCAAAAATTGATGGCCGCCGACGTGGCCGCCGCCTATGAAGGCGACCCGGCGGCCAAGAGCTACGATGAGATCATCTTCTGCTACCCCGGCATCTACGCCATCTGGGTTTACCGGGTGGCCCATCAACTCTACCGCCACGGCGTTCCGCTGCTGCCCCGCATCATGACCGAACACGCCCACAGCCTGACCGGCATCGACATTCACCCCGGCGCCAGAATCGGGGCGCGTTTCGTCATCGACCACGGCACCGGCGTGGTCATCGGCGAGACCACCGAGATCGGCGACAACGTCCGGATCTACCAGGGCGTGACCATCGGTGCATTATCGCTGCCCAAAGAGGCGGTGGCCCGCCTGCGCAACCAGAAGCGCCACCCGACCATCGAAGACGATGTGATCGTCTATTCGGGGGCCACGATCCTGGGGGGCGCAACGGTGATCGGCAGCCGCTCGGTGATCGGCGGCAACGTCTGGATCACCGAGTCGATTCCGCCCGACACCACGGTTCTGATGGAACCCCCCAGGCTGCAGTACCGCTGAACGACGGCCGATTACGGGGCGCCCCGCCCCGTCAAGAGAGGAAGACCCCATGAAGATTTTCGCCAATGTGCAGCGCACCATCGGCAACACCCCGCTGGTGACGCTCAACCGCATCGCCCACGAGGTGGACGCCCGGATCCTGGCCAAACTGGAATTCTTCAACCCCCTGGGCAGCGTCAAGGACCGCATCGCCGCGGCGATGATCGACGCCGCCGAGGCCACGGGCCGGATCGGTCCCCAGACCCTGATCGTGGAGCCCACCAGCGGCAACACCGGCATCGCCCTGGCCTTCATCTGTGCGGCCAAAGGCTACCGCCTGCGCCTGACCATGCCCGAGACCATGAGCGTCGAGCGCCGCAAGCTGCTCAAGCACCTCGGGGCCGACCTGCTGCTGACCCCGGGGGACAAGGGTATGGCCGGGGCCATCGCCGCCGCCGAGGGGCTGCTGGCCGAAAATCCCGGCGCCTTCATGCCCGACCAGTTCAAAAACCCGGCCAACCCCAGAGTCCACCGGGAAACCACGGCCGAGGAAATCTGGCGCGACACCGACGGCCAGGTGGACCTGGTGGTCGCCGGGGTGGGCACCGGCGGCACCATCACGGGCGTCGCCCAGGGTATCAAGGCCCGAAAACCGGCCCTGCGGGCCGTGGCCGTAGAGCCGGCGGGCTCGCCGCTGCTCTCCGGCGGAGCGCCCGGTCCCCACAAAATCCAGGGCATCGGGGCGGGCTTCATCCCCCAGGTGTTCGATCGCAGCGTGGTCGACGAAGTGTTGACAGTCAGCGACCAGGCGGCGTTTGAGACGGGCCGCCGGCTGGCCAAACTGGAGGGCATCCTCTGCGGCATTTCCTCCGGGGCCGCCGTCGCCGCCGCCCTGGAGATCGCCCGGCGCCCGGAGAACGCCGGCAAATGCATCGTGGTGATCCTCGCCAGCACCGGCGAGCGCTACCTCAGCACCGATCTTTTCATTGACTGACCCTGCCCCCGATCCCCTGAGGCCAGCCGCAGGATGATTTTGCTTGACAGCACCCGGGGCTTTCCGCTTAGCTGAAACGTCGTTTGCCACCGGGGGTTGCGGCCCATGGCCGCGCCCCGGGGTCGTCGCATGCCGCAGCCGGACAAAAGAGCGTGTTTAGAGATGAAAACCGCCCAACCGGATTTTGAGAGCAGCCAAGCCCCGCTGTGGGAGTTTGTTCCACCCGGGGACTACCGGCTGCCCGGCGACACGGTTGAAAACACCTTGCGGACCCGGGTGACCTCCTTCTGGCGCAATCTGCGCCAGCCGGATATTCCCGAGGCGCGCCCACCGGCCGAAGCGGACCAGCTCGAGGCCCTGCCGGCGCGGCTGCTGGACGAAATCGCCCCACCCGACGGGTGGCCGGGGGCCGTTGCCGGCCTGGAGACGGCCCTGGACGCTCGCACTGCCACCCGGGGCCAAAGCCCGGCCATCGGGATTATCGGCGCGCCCTTTTCGGGTCACGCACAGATCCTGGCGGAGGTGGCCGCCCGCAGGCGATGGGCCGTCATCCCGCAGCCCACAACCCGGGAGATCATGATTACCCACGACGAGTGGATGGATCGCATCCGGCAGACGGCCGCCCGCTCGCCATGGGTGCTGTTGGGCCTAGAGAGGTGTTTCCTGCGGCACCCCCGCGGGCTGCAGGCGGTTCGGCTGCTGCTGGCGGAATTGACCGCCGGTCGTCTGGGACAGGGGGTCGTCGCCTGCGGCAGCTGGGCCTGGACCTACCTTGAGGTGGCCGCCGGCGCGGGCACCCTGCCGGTGCTGGCCCCCCAGGCGCTCGAGGGCCAGCGGCTCTGGCGCTGGCTGTCGCGCTTGGCCGGCCCCCAGGTGAGCGCCGGCTGCAGCTTCCGCCTGGGCGACAGCCAGGAAGCCTTTTTTCCGGATCCCGAAACCCGGGCCGACAACGGGGCGCAAGCGGCCTCACCCGACAGCTATCTGACCCTGCTGGCGGCCTGCAGCCGCGGCATCGGCGGGGTGGCCCGGGCCATGTGGCGCCAAGGCCTCCGCAGGATGCCCCCCGAGGCCGATGCCGAGACGGTGCCTAACGCCGGCGGGGATGCCGGGAAACAGCGCCAGGTGGTCCGGGTGCTGCCCAAGATCGCCCCCCTGCTGCCGTCCGTTCCGGCCGTGGAACGGCCCGCCGGCGACTTCGTGCTGCACAGCCTTCTGCTTCACGACGGACAGTCGGCCGAGCTGCTCTTTGAGCTGCTGCCCCTGCCGCGGTGGGCCATCATCCAGGCCCTGGCCCAACTCCAGAGCGCCGGCGTGGTGGTGCCGGAGGACGATTCCTGGCACGTGACGCCGCTGGCCTACCCCGCGGTCAGGCGTTTCCTGGAAGAGCGCAACTTCCTGACAGACCCGTTTTAGGCAGGCCCCATGACCCCAGACAAACTTTCGAGCATCCTCGAGATCACGTGGGAGCGCCTTTTTCAGTTGGCCGTGATCGTCGCGGCCGGGTGGGCCGCCATCGCGATCGTCAAACGGGTGCTGCCCCGGCTGGCCGAGCGGCTGCCGGGGCGCCAGCAGCAGCAGGTGCTGGGCTCGGTCCAGGTGCTGCGCCTGCTGATCATTTTTCTGGTGGTCTTCCTATCGGTGCCGCTCCTGATCGATCCCACCTTCAAGAACATCTTCGCCCTGCTGGGGGCCCTGGGGCTCGCCCTGGGTTTCGCGCTCAAAGACTATGCCAGCAGCCTGGCCGCCGGCATGGTCGCGGTCTACGAGATTCCCTACCGCCTGGGGGACTGGGTCGAAATCGACGGCCGCTACGGGAAAGTCACCGCCATCAGTTTGCGCGCCATTGAAATCCTCACCCCCGACGACACCAGGGTTGTCATCCCGCACGCCAAAATATGGAACGGCCTGGTGGCCAACAGCAACAGCGGAACGCAGTACCTGCAGTGCGTGGCGGATTTTTACCTTCACCCCCGTCACGACCCGGCGGCCGTTCAAAGCGCCCTGCGCGACGTGGCCCTGACGAGTCCCTACGTGCAGCTCAAGCGGCCCGTCGTCGTGGTCGCCCAGGAGCAGCCCTGGGCAACCCACTACCGGCTGAGGGCATACCCGGTGGACCCGCGCGACCAGTTCCAATTCATCACCGACCTCTGCGGCCGGGGTAAAACCACCCTGATGGCGCTGGGGGTCGAATTTGCAGCGGTCAGTGCGGTGCCGCCCCCGCCCTGAAAGGGCTCCCTCGGCCGCTGCGCCCGGTCGACCATTTTTCCGCGAATCCATGAAACTCCGCCGCCTCATCACTATCCTCTTCGGGCTGGGGCTGATCGGCGGGCTGACCGTCGCGGCCGCCTTCTGGCAGTCCGACCGGCTGCTCAACGGTCTGCTGCGGCCGCTGGCCGAGCGAACGGCCGCCGCCCGGTTCGCCGCCGAGGTCCGCATCGGACGCATCGCCCTGAAGGATGCGGCTTTCCTGGTCTCCGAGGTTTCCGTCAACCGCCCGGGCCACTACCGTCTGGTGCTGCCGCAGACCGCTATCGGGCTGTCACCCTCCGGCCTGCTGGCGCGCCGGATCGACCGTCTGCATCTGTCCCAGCCCGCGCTGGAGCTCCAGGCCGCTCACCAGGCAGCTTCCTCCGATGGGCCCCTCCAGGTTCCGGACTGGGGGGTGGTGCAGCTTGAAATCGCGGGCGGCCGCTTTGCCTACCAAACCACCGATCGGCGCTACAGCCTGGATCAGATCCGGGTGGAGACCGGCGGCGGGTCTCCCTTTCCCTTTCGGGTTGCGGCTCGTCTGGGCGAAGCCCCGGGACTTGCCCTGGAAGTCCAGGGCAGCGGTTCGTGGGGCGCCCGCCAGCGGATCACCCTGGAGCACGTCCAGGTGGGGGGCCGCCAGCTGATCGCAGCGCCGCTGCAGCTCACCCTGCCCCAGGCCGGCGGCCCGCTGGTCAGCGGCGGCCTGGCCCTGGAGCGCTTCGACAGCGCCGATCTGGCCCGGATCACCGCGGCCCTGGGGCTGCCCAACGCCACCGGCGGTTGGTCCTTCGCGCTTCTCCAGCCGGCGGCCGATTTGCGCCTCGCTGCCCATGGCACCACGGTTGAACTGCGCGCAGCGGCTGCCGAGATCCGCGCGCCGATGGTGCGGCTGCCGTTGACGGCGGTGACGGCGGCCCTGACCAACGCGGCGGGCGGTACCTGGCAGGCGCAGGCCCGCTTTCTGCTGGCCGCTACGGCCCCCGGGCGCCTCAGCGCGCAAATTAGCGGCGACGGGCTGCGGGGCGACTTCTCCCTGCAGGTCCCCCAGGCCGAAGCGCTTCAGCGG
>JASFIY010000183.1:0-5356 GCA_050122415.1 Desulfobacteraceae bacterium | reverse complement strand
CCGCTTTTTCCGCCGCCATGATCGCATAATGGGCCATGGGGGCGTCCATGGAAATTTCGATGAAGTCAAACCCCATCGCCGCCACCCGCTCGATCTCGTCCCGCAGCGGCATCACGGGGAAATTCATGGCGCCGTATTTCATCTTCCACCTGTCCCTTCGGTTGTTTTTGGAAATTTAGGTATTGGGATTTGGCCGATGGCCACACCCTTCCACCTATCATATTTGACGGTTCCGCAAAAAGCCCAATCTCTGCGTTGCGCTGTATCTTGAAGTCGCTGTGGCGTACATAAGTACTCCTCACGCCGCTGAGATTTGCGCGCCGTAGCTTGAACTTTTTTCGAAACCGTCTGGATTTCGACTTTTTACCGGTTCATCATATTTGACGCCCAAATCAGAATCTTTTTGCGCATCGACCGGCACGGGAGGTAAAGTGAAGTACGGAGCTCTGTGGTTCAAGGCGAATAATCGCGCGGCGTTTTCCGGATATCTCTGCGGGTCTCCGTTCGCCTGGCCTGGAAGACGGCGCGAGGGAAGGGTGGCGGCGTCTTTTGTCGCGGCCCTTGCAACTGTTTCCATCCAATTCGATTGAGGTGACCATCCATGAAAACCCTGCGGTTCATTTTGGGCGATCAGCTCAGCCGGTCTGTTAGCGCCCTGGGCGGCATCGACCCCGCCCGTGATGTCGTGCTGATGGTGGAGGTGCAGGCTGAAGCCACCTATGTGCGCCACCATCCCCAGAAGATCGTGCTGGTGCTCTCGGCCATGCGCCACTTTGCCGAGTCGCTGCGCGCCGAGGGGATTTCGGTGGACTACGTGCGGCTTGACGCGGCGGGCAACACGGGGTCGTTCACGGGCGAACTGGGCCGGGCGCTCGGCCGCCACAAGGCGGGGCGCATCGTCGTGACGGCGCCCGGGGAGTGGCGCGTGCGGGACGTGATGCAGACCTGGAACGAAACCTACGGGGTGCCGGTGGAGATTCGTGAAGACCAACGGTTTCTGTGCCCGTCATCGGAATTTGCCGCCTGGGCCAAGGGCCGCAAGAGTTTTC
Organism: Desulfobacteraceae bacterium; assembly: GCA_050122415.1. Classification (GTDB taxonomy): domain Bacteria; phylum Desulfobacterota; class Desulfobacteria; order Desulfobacterales; family JAABRJ01; genus JAABRJ01. The sequence continues at coordinate 4,307 of JASFIY010000183.1, read as the reverse complement.
GGATGGAGCACTTCTACCGGCAGATGCGCCGCAAGACCGGCTGGCTGATGCAGGACGGCCAACCCGAGGGCGGCGCCTGGAACTACGACGCCCAAAACCGCAAAGCCCTGCCCGAGGGGACCGTGGTGCCGGCCCGCCGGCGCTTCGCCCCGGACGCCGTCACGCGCGAGGTCATGAGCCTCGTCGGGCGGCGTTTCACCGGCCACTTCGGCGACCTGCAGCCCTTCGGCTGGGCCGTGACGCGCGACGACGCCCGTGAAGCGCTGCGGTTTTTCATCGCCAACTGCTTGCCCGGGTTCGGGGATTATCAGGATGCGATGAAGACCGGGGAGGACTGGCTCTTCCACGCGGCCCTCTCGCCGTACCTCAACATCGGGCTGCTGTTGCCCGCCGAGGTGTGCGCCGCCGCGCTGGAGGCCTACCGCCAGGGGGCTGCGCCGCTGCCGGCGGTGGAGGGCTTCATCCGCCAGATTCTGGGCTGGCGCGAGTACGTGCGCGGCATCTACTGGCTGAAGATGCCCGCCTACGCCCAGTCCAATTTCCTCGACGCCAACCGCCCGCTGCCGGCGTTTTACTGGACGGCCGAAACCGACCTGAAATGCCTGCGCGAGGCGGTCGCCGCCACCCGCCGCAATGCTTACGCCCATCACATCCAGCGCCTGATGCTGACCGGCAACTTCGCCCTGCTGGCGGGCATTGCACCCGCCGAGGTAGAGGCGTGGTACCTCAGCGTCTACGCCGACGCCTTCGAGTGGGTGGAACTGCCCAACACCCACGGCATGGCCCTATACGCCGACGGGGGTCTGCTGGGGTCAAAACCCTATGCGGCCTCGGGCGCGTATATCGACCGCATGTCGGACTACTGCGCGGGCTGCGCCTACGACCCCAAAACCAAGCTGGGGCCCAAGGCTTGCCCCTTCAACTACCTCTACTGGCACTTCCTGATCGTAAACGAAGCCCGGCTCAAACCCAATCCGCGGATGGCCCTGCCGTACCGCACGCTCTCGCGCATGACCGACGAGCGCCGGCACCAGATCGTTCAAGCGGCCCGGGGTTTTCTGGACCGGCTGGCAAGCCGCAGCGGTTGAAACCCCGCAGTCGGGCGCCATGCCCGCCCCCACCTTGCCGCGGCGGGTGGTGACGGCTTTTCCGTGAATTCAGCCTGCGGATATCCCACGCGGCCCTTTCGCAATTTTTCGACCTTTGGGGGTTGATCCGGCCCAGCCTGAGATATATCGTCGCATAAGGCGTTCGATACCCGTGCACAGGACGTCAATTTAACGCCCGGGACCACCTGATTCGACCCATCCTGACCTATGCCTGATTTGTCATATCCGCGCGTTTATGTTAAGAAAGCCATACAACGAACCCACCTTTCCCCCAAACATCCTCGTTTCATCCCCTTCCGGGGGCTACACGGGAGGAAAATCTTCATGGCTGCACCGTTTCCCATCAATCTGGCTCGCCGCGGTTCGCTGCGGGCCCGGGCCGGGTCGCTGAAAGCGGCCCTGCTGGCCGCGAAGTGGGCGGCCACCCGGGTTTTTTTCATCGCGTACGTCGGTTTCGCGCTCTTCACCGTGGTGGGTGGTTTCTTGACCGCTCCCCTGGCAACCTGGTATTTCTTCGGTGACTGGCGCTTCTGGCGTCACTGGGGGCCGGGGGTGAAGCTTTTCCGTCAGGGCTATCGGGTGCTTGGCCTGATGCTGCGCGGCGAAAGCGGTTTCATGCTGGACGTTCCACTTGCCGCGCCGCCGCTCAGTGCGCCTGCGCCGTCGCGTGTCAAGCTCAACCCGGACTGGGACTACGGGTCGGAATGCGGCGAGTGCAGCCGGTGCTGTGCCAAGATCGAATGCCCGATACACGACCCCGAAACCGGTTTCTGCCGTGGTTACGACGCGTTTTACTGGCGCTACTTCAACTGCGGCCGCTTCCCCTCCAACCAGCGCGAGATCGACTACTACGGTTGCCAGAAGTGGTTGATGAGAGAGGGTTTCGTTGCTTCCACTGAGCCGAAGCCCGCTCCTGTCGCGTCAAAGGTGCCCGGGGGCCGGCCTGCGGGCGGCGCGGCCCGGGGGGGACCCGCCGGGCACCTCGTCAGGGGGCGCACCGATTCCTTGACCGGCATCTCGAACTGCGATTCCGACGGCCACCGTCCATAGGTGTTTGCGGGGCGATTCCGGCTGGGTGACGCCTTCAAAAAACCGGAACTCCCGCCCGGCGTGCCTTGAGGACCGGATGGGTCCCCCTTTGCGGCGCGGCAGCGTGCCTGGGCGACGCTGGCTGAGCTTCACGGGCCCATGGACCGGTTGTCGGGGCCGTCTTCCCTGGAGTGTTCCCAGTTCCCCTCGGGAGTCGGCCGCTGTGGGAGGGGAGGGCAGGATGCACGAACCGCAGCACATTCTCTGCGCGGTGGATCTCTCGCGCCACACCGGCCTGGTGCTGCGGTGGGGCGATTGGCTGGCGCGGACTTTTGACGCCCGCCTGGAGGCTTTTCACGCCGTCAATCCTGCCCGGCAGGATCCTTTTCCCGGCACGACCATCTTTGAGCGCAGCGGACAGTTGGCCGGCTTTCTGAGCCTTGCCCGCCGGGAGCTGGCTGCGGCGGCGGCGCCCTTTGAAAAAATCGAGGCCTGCCAAGTGGTCGCGGGCGATCCGGTGGAGACCCTGGCCGCGTTCAGCCGCAAGGCCGGGGTCAATCTGGTGGTGGCGGCCAGCCAGGGGTTTTCCGGGATTCGACGGGTGCTGCTGGGCACCGTGGTGGAAAGGTTGGCACGGCAGCTGGAAGCGCCCCTGCTGGTGGTGCGGGTGGCGGGAGAGCGGCCCTCGAACCCGGTGGGATTTAAGCGGATCGTGGTGGCCTGCGATTCGCCCAGTGCGCCTGACGAAGCCCTCGGGTATGCCGCCGCCTTTGCCCGGCGCTGCAAGGCGCGCCTTTTCCTCCTGCACGCCATGGCGCTGCCGGTGATGGCCGACCTGCTCGACCCCACCGACGGACCTTACGGGGAGGTCCAGGCGGCGCTCGAGGACCGGCTGCATCAATGCTTGGGGGCGATGCTGGCGGCCCAAGGCGTTGACGCGTCGGCGGTGGGCATCGCCCTGCGCCACGGGACGGCCGCCGAAATCCTGCCGGACTACATCCGCGAAGTGCAGGCGGACCTGGCGGTGGTGGGCGTTCATGCCTGCCCCCGGCTCAAGAAACTGATTATCGGATCGACCACCGAGGCGGCCTTGCGGCACGCCCCGTGCGCTGTTTTGACCGTGCCGGCCCCGGCGGAAGCCGCCTCGGGCAGCAGGCCGCTTCGAGCGGAAGGCAAATGAGGGGGCGCCCGGGGCCCACCGGTCTCGTCATGGACCCGCGCTTTCTGGCGCATGACACCGGCGAAGCGCATCCCGAAAACGCCGCTCGACTGCGGGAGGTCTACGATATGCTGCATGGCGGAGACCTCCTCGCCCATTGCGGCCTGATCAAGGCCCGGCCCTGCTCCCAGGCGACGCTTGCGCTGATTCACACCCCGGGCTACATCCGAAAAATCGCCGCGACCGCCCGCCAGCCCTTCTCATCGGTGGCGGCGGACATGCCCGTTTCGTCGAAGTCCTACCTGGCCGCGCGCCTGGCGGTGGGCGGCGTGCTGCAGGCGGTTCGGGAGGTGTGGGCGGGGCGCCTGACCAATGCCTTCGCCCTGGTGCGGCCGCCGGGGCATCACGCCGAAGCCGCCCGCGCCATGGGATACTGTCTGTTCAACAATGTGGCCATCGCGGCCATGTTCGCCCGCCGCGAGCTGAACGCCCGGCGCGTGCTGATCGTGGACTGGGATGTCCATCACGGCAACGGCACCCAGCACGCCTTCGAGCGCGATCCCGACGTGCTTTTCTTCTCATCGCACCAGCACCCCCATTACCCCGGTACCGGCCTCTTTACGGAAACCGGCATCGGGGCGGGCGAAGGCTACAGCGTGAATCTGCCGCTTTCCAAGGGCTATGGGGACGCTGAATTCGTGGCCCTCTACCACCGCCTGTTGCGGCCGCTGGCCCTGGAATTTGAGCCGGACCTGATTCTGGTCTCGGCCGGATTCGATCTCCACCCCCAGGATCCCCTGGGCGGCATGCGCGTAACACCCGACGGGTTCGCGGCGCTCACCCGGGTCCTGATGGAGATCGCCGATGGGTGCTGCCGCGGCAAGCTGGTTCTTGCCCTGGAGGGCGGCTATCGCCGGGAGGCCCTGCGGGATTCGATCCGGGCGGTGGTGGCGGAATTGGCCGGCCGCCGGCAAACCGATTTTCGCGCCATCCAGGCCCAGGCCGACCCC
>JASFIY010000182.1:0-5369 GCA_050122415.1 Desulfobacteraceae bacterium | reverse complement strand
CCCGCCAGCAGGACGGCGGCCGTGGTGCAGGCCACCGTCTGGGTGATGGAAAGACCCCACTCGCAGAACTCGCCCAGCAGAAAGCCCAGCAGCAACAGCTCGAGGTAGAAAAAAAGATCGAACGACAGCGCGCCGATGATCACGGCCATCGCCAGCAGGCTCAAAACAGCCGCCAACAGCCCCGTTTTACGGCCCAGTCGGGCGCGGCCGTAAAAAACCGGCAAGGGGATCAACAGGGAAAAAAAGAAGCCGAAAAACGGCAGTTTCAGGGCCAGCAGGAAGAGCGAAACCGTCGCGGCAACGACGATGGCGATGTCGGTCAGCCACTTTCCCTGTGGCGCTGGCGGCAATGCCGGCTTCTCCATTGAAGCCACCCTCAGGTGCCCGGCGCGCTCAATCGAGGCTGCCGACGTAGGGCATCAGGGCGATGGTGCGGGCCCGCTTGATGGCCACGGTCAGCGACCGCTGGTGCTTGGCGCAGCACCCGGAAATTCGGCGCGGGATGATCTTGCCGCGTTCGGTGGTGAAGTATTTCAGGGTTTTGACTTCCTTGTAATCGATCGGTAGGCTGCTGTCGGCACAGAAACGGCAGACTTTGCGGCGATGAAAGACTCTTTTTTTGCGTCCACCGGGTTTTCGCGTCGGGTATGCCATTTTTATGCCTCCTCCGTGACTTTGCTCGCTTGGGGTTCGGTTTCGGAGGGGGCCGCGGCACCCTCGGCCGGGGACGGTTCGGCGCCTTCCTGGGACTGCTTCTCGGCCTTGGCGGCCATTTCGGCCTTGATGGCGTCCGAATCAACATCTTCCGCCAGCAGAATGGTCATGTACTTCAGGACCCGGTCGTCGATGCGGAAGGACCGCTCCATCTCGTCCACCAGGTCGCCGGCCCCGCAATAGTCCAAGCGAATGTAGAACCCGCGAACCTTTTTCTTGATTTCGTAGGCCAGCTTGCGGCTGCCCCACTCCTCGGATTCCACCGGAAAACCCTTGTACTGGGTGATGAGATCCATGACCCTGTCGAGCACCGGCTTGCGCTGCTCTTCGGACAGGTCCGGATCCAGGATAAAAATGGTCTCGTACCGTCGCATACAACCTCCTCACGGATGATAGCCCCGGGACGGCGCCCGGAGCAAGGGTTGACGGTTCCGCGAAAAAGACCAATTTCCGCGTTGCGCTGCATCTCGAAGTCGCTGCGGCGTAAAGGTGTACGCCTCGCGCCGCTGAGATTTGCGCGCGGTAACTTGGCGCTTTTTTCGAAACCGTCTGGGTTTTTACTTTATTCGAAACTGTCTTGTTTTGGGCATTTCACCGCTTCATCAAGGGTTGAGGAAACACCGCTAACAAAATTAGGCCAAATACCATCGACCCATGAAATCTGTCAAGCAATAATGTGAAAACCGCGTGGGCCACCCCTTTGGCGGCGGGCCGCTGGAGTCGCCCTCCGGGGCGGGCCACGAAGGGTTTGACATCGCCGCTGGAATTGACTTAAATGAGCATCTTCCAATAACCCCCACCCCCAAGGAGGAGAAGATGGCCAGTTTTTTGTTCGTGCTGAGCAAGGATGACAACGAGGCCGCCACCCGCTGCTTCCAGTTCGCCAAGGTGGCGCACGCCAAAGGGCACCATGTGGACCTTTTTTTCATCGACGGCGGCGTCATGTGGGCCAACCGGGATCGCGACCTGAGCATCCGGACCACCACCGGCGACTGCCCCAACGACTATCTGCCCTACCTGGTGGAAAACGAGGTGGCCATCGGAATTTGCACCCCCTGCGCCAAAAACCGCGGGCTGGACGAGGCCCGCTTTTTCAGCAACATGCAGCTCGACGGCGGCCCCCACCTGATCGACATGGCCGCCGAGGCCAAGGTCTTCAATTTCTGACGCCGCCCGCTCAAATTCTCGCTGCCGGCTGATGAAGTGTCATGGTCGATGACCCGTTAAAAGTCAGAATTTGAGATGGTGGTGAAAAAAGTCCAAGTTCAAGGCGCGCAAATCTCGAGGAGTGAGGCGTACACCTGAACGCCGCAGCGACTTCGAGATGCAGCGCAACGCAGAAATTGGATTTTTTGCGCCGCCATCAGGGCGCGTCAAAACCGCACCAGCGGGTGACCGCCGCCACAGGGTCGCGTGCGCTGACCAGGCGGTTGGCCGGAAAATCCCAGTCCGGGTAGCCCACCGCCACGGAGGTCACGATGCGCTTGTCGGCCGGGATGCCGGCCGCTTCCCGCACGAGCTCCGGGTAGGCGATGCCCTGGTCCTCGATGCAGGTGCCCAGGTCGAAGGCCAGGGCCGCCAGACACAGGGTCTGGACGACGGCGCCGATATCGATCAGCGGCCCGTCGGGGCTCAGCTGCCCGTCGGTGCAGACGATGACCGCGGCGGGGGCGTCGAAAAAGCGAAACCCCCGGGCCAGCCATCGGGAGCGCTTGTCGCTGTCCTCGCGTCGGATCTCCATCAGCTCAAAGATCTGGCGCGCCAGGGCCACCTGACGCTGCCGGAACACGCTTTGCCGCGGCCAGCCGGTGACGGAGTGCTCGGGCCGGGGCGCCTCGCCGGCCGCCAGGCGCGCGAGGTTCCCGTTTTTCAGCCGCGCCAGGGGCTCGCCGCCGACCACGAAGAATTCCCAGGGCTGGGTGTTCATGGACGAGGGTGCGCGGATGGCGGCCTCGAGCAGCGCCTGGAGGACGCTTTGCGGGACGGGCTCGGGCCGGAAGGCGCGAATGCTCTTGCGGGCGGTGATGGCCTCCAAAAGATCCATGGGTTCCTCCGTGTTGTGGGTTCTTCCAACGAGTCACTTTTCTTGCTTGAAATCGCCAAAACCGCCGCTTGCCGATGCGCCTTCGGGCCGGGGGCAATCCCCGGGCGTTTGGCCGGCGGTGACAGTACCTGCCGCCGTGTCCGCTCCAGACACCGCGCGGCCTACTCCAGGCTGAATTCGGCGTGGGCGGTGACCTTGATCTCCTTCCGGCGGCTGCTGGTGTTGTAGACCCCGGCGCCGGAAACCTCGGTGGAGTAGGGCTCGGTGATTTGAAAGACCCCGGCCCGGATCCCCACCAGCCGCCCCAGCCGCAGATCGGTGTTTTTCAGCAACTCTTCGGCCCTTTCGCGGGCATTGACGGCCGCATCGGAGAGCAGGGCCTTTTTGAGGCTGTCCACCTGGGAGTAGAAATACTGCAGCTCCGAGTTTTGGATCAGGATGCCCTGCTCCAGCAGGCCGGCGGGGTCGAAGGCCAGCGCTTCAACGGTCGCCAGCCTGTCGCTGATGACGAAAACGGCCTGCTGCAGGGTGTGGCCGCTGGGCTGGCCGTTGCGGTCGTAAACCGGAAAAGTGCCCGGTGGGTGCGGGTGAAGGGCCTCTGCGGCAAGCCCTTTTTGCGCCAGCAGCGCCTGCAGGCCCTCCAGGCTTCGGCGCAGCCGGCGCTGGCCGGCGATGACGGCCTCCAGGGCGGCGGTGGTCTGCAAGGTCAGGCGCCATTTCACCCGGTCGGCGGTAAAGGCGCGGGTGGCCATCCCCACCACCTGGACCTTTCTGGGGGCCTGACGGCTGTGGTGGAAAAAAAGGCCGAACACCGTGGCGGCCAGCAGCAGGCCGACCGCCAGGACGATGCTGGGCAGCAGAAGGCGGTTGTTCATTTCCCGTCTCCTTTTTGGGCGCGCGCCAGCGCCTCCAGAAGCTGCTGGGCGGTGTAGAAATCGCTGCGCAGGACCTCCCGGCCGTCCGCGCCGTAAACGATCAGGAGCGGGATGCTGAGGGCCCCGCTGGCCTTCAGCAGGACCTTGCCCGCCGGGTTGGTGCCGGTGAGATCCACCTTGATCGGCACGACATCCCCGGCGGCAAGACGCCGGCTCACATCCCTCCGGTTCAGCACCCCCTGCTCCAGGGCCTTGCAGTTGAGGCACCATTCGGCGGTAAAGAGCAGCACCACGGTCTGATCGTTTTGGCGGGCCGTTGAAAAGACCTCGGGGCTGTAGGCCACCCAGTCGACCCCACCGCTGCGGGTCAGCCGCAACCCGCCCCAAACCGCCAGCAGGACGACCAGCACGCCCAGGGTGCCGAACAAAACCCGCGGGCGGACCTTGCGGGTGATGCCCAGGGTGCGCACCACCAGCCAGAGCCCGGCCGCGGCCGTAAACCCCATCACCGCCCACCAGTAGCCCCGCCCGGGTGAAGCCGGCGGGCTTGCCAGCAGGGCCGAGATGCCCGATCCGACGAAATAGGCCGCGGCCGCCAGCATCAACAGCGCCATGACCTCCTTGATCAGTTCGCTGGCCGGCCCGCTGCGGGGCATGCGGCGCACCAGGCCCGGGGCGGCGGCCAGCACCAGGTAGGGCAGGGCCATGCCGGCGCCGATGGCCCCAAACGTCGCCAGGGTCGTGGGCGGCGGCTGGCTGGCGGCCCAGGCGGCCGCGGCCCCCATGAAGGGCGCCGTGCACGGGGTGGACAAAACCGCCGCCAGGATGCCCAGCCCGAAAGAGCCCGCCAGGGTTTCCTGGGCGGGGTTGAAGCGGTAGACGAAGGCGGGCAGCCGCAGGTGAAAAAAGCCGGCCATGCCCACGGCCATCAGGGCGATGAAGAGCCCAACGCCGATGGTGAACGCCGGGTACTGGAACAGCTGGTTGGTGGCGCTGAAGCCGCCCACCGCAGCCACCAGCCCGCCCAGGAAAAGCCAGAAGGCCACCACCCCGGCGCCCATGGCGAGGCCCAGGGCCAGCGAACGGCGCCGGTTGCCGGTCAGGCCGGCCAGGGACATGATCTTGATGGGGATCAGGGGCAGCACGCAGGGGGTGAAGTTGAGCAGCGCCCCGCCGAGGGCCGCTGTGGCCAGCAGAAGCGAAAATCCCAGCCAGGCCGAGGCGTCGATGCTGAAGGCCAAACCGAAGAGATCGAAGCGCACCGCCTGGGGCGCCGCAAGGGCGCGGGCGTCGTCGAAGGCGGCGAACAGGGCCGGCTCCGCCGGGGTCAGCGGCGTCCCGGCCGGGCGCACCGGAAGCGTCAGCGCCAGCGGCAGCTTGCGGGGCAGCAGGCAGGTCCGGGCGTCGCAGGCCTGATAGGTCACCAGCAGTTCCAGGGGGTGGTCGCCGGGGGCGGCCTGGGGGCTGACCATGACGGGCAGGACCACCACCACCTGCCCGTCAAAGAACATCAGGGCTTCGTCGCTGAACGCCGTTTTGAGGGCCCGGGCGGGGGGAAAATGGGGGGCCTCAAAGACCAGGGCCGGGTCCGCGCGGGTCACCTCGACCCCGGTGGGCAGGGGCTTGAAGCCCGGCGGCACCACCAGCTGGGCGGCATCGGCGTTGATGTGGTAGCCCTCGGCCACCTCCAGCACCACCGCCAGCAGGGCCCGCCCGCCGGGGTGGGCGCCGTCCGC
>JASFIY010000181.1:0-5372 GCA_050122415.1 Desulfobacteraceae bacterium | reverse complement strand
GGCGCGCCGGCCGGAGGTTGCCCAGGGCCGGGGGCCATCAAGGCCCGGTTTCCGTCAATTTTTTTGAGACCTAACAAAATTAAAAACGACTGTCAATCAACTGAATTTCATTCGGACTTTTTTCCCGTCGCTTGCCTCTTGGGGAACCCGCCGCCGGCTCTGGACCCCAAGGCAGCGTTTCAAGGACGGCAACAAAAACATTGACCTCAAAAAAGGGCGATGCTATAGGGATTTGCTGAAATTAGGGAGGGATGGCCGAGTGGTTTAAGGCGGCGGTCTTGAAAACCGTTGAGTGTCAAAGCTCCGTGGGTTCGAATCCTACTCCCTCCGCCACCCGCGATGGAGAGATGGCCGAGTCGGCTGAAGGCGCTCGCCTGCTAAGCGAGTGTGGGGCGAAAGTTCCACCGAGGGTTCGAATCCCTCTCTCTCCGCCATGGCATCCCTCCCGAAGCCCCGTCAGTCGCCTTTTCTATGTCCTCAGAAACGCTTTTGTCGTCTTCCCGGCCCCTCCCTATCGTCAGCCGCCCGCCGGATTCCGGCCGGGTCAATCTGCAAGGCATTTCTCCTTGACAAAATTCCTATTCCCGATTAGACAATGAAATCTTAATTCAGGTTTCAAGCCGTTGATCACCGCAACTTTTAACCCAACGATAAGGAGACCCAAAGAGATGAGTACTTTGATCCCCCCGCATGGTGGAAAGGGACTGACCTGCTGCCTTCTGGAAGGCGATGAGCTGGCCGCCGAAAAGAAAAAAGCGGAAGGCCTTAAAAAGATTGCGATCTCCCCCCGCGAGAAGGGCGACCTGATCATGATGGGCATCGGCGGCTTCAGCCCGCTGACCGGTTTTATGACCAAGGCCGACTGGAAGGGCGTCTGCGAGAACTTCCTGCTGGCCGACGGGACTTTCTGGCCCATCCCGGTGACCCTCTCGGCATCGGCCGAGGAGGCCGGCGCCATCAAGGAGGGGGACGAGGTCGCACTGTTCGACCCCAAGGACAAGGAAGTCATGGCCACCATGAAGGTCACCGAGAAATTCGCCATGAGCGAGGCCGAAAAGAAGTTCGAGTGTGAAAAGGTCTACATGGGCGAAGGCACGGCCACTCCGGAAGAATTCTGGAAAATCGCCAAGGACGACCACCCCGGCGTCCAGATGGTGATGGAGCAGAAAGAGTACTGCCTGGCCGGACCGGTCAAGGTCCTCAGCGAAGGCGAGTATCCCAAGAAGTACCCCGGGATCTATCAACGCCCGGCCGAGTCCCGCAAGATTTTCGAGGAAAGGGGCTGGTCGGATGTCGCGGCGCTGCAGCTGCGCAACCCCATGCACCGCTCCCACGAATACCTCTGCAAGATCGCGGTGGAGGTCTGTGACGGGGTCTACATCCACTCCCTGGTGGGCAACCTGAAGCCCGGCGACATCCCCGCCGAGGTGCGCGTTAATTGCATCGACGCCCTGGTCAAGCACTACTTCGTCGAGAAGAACGTCGTCCAGGGCGGCTATCCCCTGGACATGCGCTATGCCGGACCGCGTGAAGGCCTGCTGCATGCCACCTTCCGCCAGAACTACGGGTGCTCCAAGATGATCATCGGCCGCGACCATGCCGGCGTGGGCGATTTTTACGGCATGTTTGAAGCCCAGACGATTTTCGACAAGATTCCCAAGCCCTCCGAGTTCGGCAAGGCCCTGCTGTGCGAGCCCCTCAAGATCGACTGGACCTTCTACTGCTTCAAGTGCGACGGCATGGCATCCCTGCGCACCTGCCCGCACAACAAGGAGGATCGCGTACTGCTCTCCGGAACCATGCTGCGCAAGCTGCTCTCCGAAGGCGGCGAGCTTCCCGATCATTTCGGCCGCGATGAGGTCGTCAAGATCCTGCGTCAATACTACGAAGGACTGACCGAGAAAGTCGAGGTCAAGCTGCACGGCGCCGCCACCGGCGATACCAAGTAGCGGTCTTTACCAGACGATTTTCAGCGCCAGCAAAAGGGGGACACCGATGGGTGTCTCCCTTTTCTTTTTCAATCGCCGCGTCCGCGGCTCACCGCTAAAATAAGACGGGGGAGGCCGTTTCCCGACGCCCCCCCCGTTTGGTTGGTCTATCCCGCCGGCGGTCGCAGCCGCAGGCGGCAACGCACTACTTGCGGTTGGCATACTCCGCGTAGGTCATGGCCACCGTCCGGTAGACGAGGTGCGCCAGCTTGGTGAAGGGGGTGTAGGCAAAAAGCCCCCAGATGAAGATCAGGTGGATGAAATACAGGGTGTAGGAAACCCCGGCAAACCCGGCCAGGCGGGTCATCTGGGTCAGCATCCCGGTCAGCCCGAGGCCCAGGGCCAACCCCAGCAGGAACCAATCTTTATAATAGCTCTTCTGGTCTTTCTTGTCCAACCGGCTTTTGATCATCAGCAAGCTGCCGATGATCAGCGCGATGCCGCTCACATTGGCCAGCCACTTGACCGGGTTGATCTGCTGGTAGGGCCCATGGATCCCGAAGCCGTAAAGCACCACGAAGAAGATGTTGGTGACGATGAACAGCCCGATAAAACCGAAAAAGACCATCAAGTGGGCCGTGGAGCGCTCCTGGTTTTCGGTGCACTCCGAAAACTTGCGGTGCTTGAGAATTGTCGGCAAGACCCGCACAAACGCCTGGGCGAAGCCGACCGGTTCGATCTTCTGCTTGTCGGTTTTGCCCTCCAGAAGCGCGTTCTGGTGGATGTCGTTCAAAAAGCGTTTCAAGCCCAGGGCGAAAACCGCCACCCCGAAGAAAAAGGTCGGGATCATGATGATGTCCACCAGGGTGGTGTGGATGAAATGGGCATGCACAATCTCATCGCCGCCGGGGGGGATGTTGAGCCAGTCGATTCCGAGGAGCTTGAAGAAATACCCCAGCCCGAGGATGATCAGGGCCGGGAGCGCCACCAGAATCGGCAGCTTTTTGGGGTCGTTGACCATCTCGGCCAACTTTTTGGGGGTCGCGTAGGCCTTGATGGCGTATTGCCGGAGGGCCGCCAGGACCTCCCCCGGCTTGGCCGTGCGCGGGCACAGGGTGTTGCAGTCCCCGCAGTTGTGGCACAGCCAGATGTCGGCGCTGCCCAGCAGCTTGTCTTTCAACCCCCAGGAGGCGGCGATCATCTCCTTGCGGGGGAAGGGCTTGGTGTCGGGTGAAATCGGGCAGGCAATCGAGCAGGTTGCGCACTGATAGCACTTTTTCAGGTCTTCGCCCCCCAGCACGCCGACTTCCTTGATAAAATCCAGATCAGGTTCAACAACGTAGGCTTCGGCCATTTTTTTCCCTCCTCACGCAGGTCAGCTCTTGGGGCGGGCGGCCAGCCGGCCGCCCGCCGCCGAATGGTCATCGTCACTAGAATCCCTTGAAGGGGTTCGGACCGAGTTCTTCAATGCTTTCCACAAAGGAATTGATCATTTCCGGCAGCTTGTGGTAGTCGTCGATGGCCACCTCGAACTGTCTGACCCGTTCCTCCTCCAGTGCCAGGCTGGCGAGGGCGTCGCCGATTTTCTTCATGCGCACTTCGGCCAGCTCGCTGCCTTTGACGAAGTGGCACTGGTAGTCGTCGCCGTGCTTGCAGCCCAGGAGAAAAACGCCGTCCATCCCCTGGGAAAGGGCGTCCTTGATCCAGATAACGTTCACCGAGCCCAGACAGCGCACCGGCACGAAGCGCACATCCGCCGAGTAGCTCAGGCGGTTCAAACCGGCAATGTCCAGCGCCGGATAGGCGTCGTTTTCGCAAACCAGCCCCAGGATCCGGAAGGGCGGCTCGGCGTAGTCATCCTCGGAGGGCACGCCCACGGCTTTCACCATGGAGCCCACGCTGTCGATGTTGTAGTCGGCGAAACCGATGATCCGCTCGGGGCAGGCCCCCATGCAGGTACCGCAACGGCGGCAGCGGGTGTTGTTGGGCTTGGGGGTGCCCTTGGCATCGTCGTCCAGGGCGCCGAAGGGGCACTCCTCGGTGCAGCGCTTGCACTGGGTGCAGCGCTGGAAGAAGAAATCCGGGAAGGTCATGTCCCCCGAGCGCGGATGGACCGATACCCCGCGGTTGACCGACTCCAGGCACTGGATCGCCTTGAGGGCGGCGCCGCTGGCGTCTTCCATGGACTCCTCGGCGGTCATGCTGCGGCGGACAGCGCCGGCGGCGTAGACGCCGGTTCTCTGGGTTTCATAGGGGAAACAGATGAAGTTGGAGTCCGCGTAGCCGTTGAAAAGGCCGATATCGCGGAAGCCGGGCCCCTGGCGGTAGGCCAGGTTGATGACCGGGTCATCGGCGGTGGCGGGCACCATCCCGGTTGCCAGCACCACCATGTCGGCGTTGACCTTGACCTTTTCCCCCAGCAGGGTGTTGTCGGCCTCCACCGTGAGGCCGCCGCCGTTTTGGGCCACCGCGACCACCTCGCCCTTGGTCAGGAAAATGCCGGGGTCCTGCTGAATGGCCTTGTAGAAATTCTCCGACAGGCCCGGGGTGCGCATGTGCTGGTAGAACACGAAGGCCTTGCCGTCGCTAGAATCCTCGCGCACGTAGGTGGCCTGCTTGAGGGCCACCATGCTGGTGACCGAGCCGGCATAATCGAAATCCTGGTCGTTGCCCTGCCCGGGGCTCTGGATGAAGACCACCGATTTGGCCGGCTTGCCGTCGGAAGGCCGGAGGATCTGGCCCTTGGCGGCCAGCTCTTCGAACTGGTGGTTGGTGACCACATCCGGGAACTGCCCCAGCCCCAGGTGCGCGAACTCGCCCTCCTTGGGCGCGTAGGGGCGCCAGCCGGCGGCGAGAATCACAGCCCCGTAAAGCTCGCCATCGGGGTCCAGGGTCAGGATGTCCTTTTTGCCCTTGTTATACTCCATGTAGACTTCATGCAGCTTTTCGGCCTCCAGTTCCTTGCCGCTTTCATCCACCTTCATCTCGTCGGGCAGGGGATAGGGGACATCGTACTCGATCTTTTCCCCGGGCTTTTTCAGGGTGACGGTGAACTCTCCGGGCTCGCCGGCGATGCGGGCCACCACGGTGTTGGTCTTGACGGTGATTTTGGGGTTGGCCTCCACCGTCTTGATGAGATCCCCCACCATCGGCGCGATCAGGCGGTCGTAGGGATTGGCCATGGGCAGCTGTTTGCGCCAGTGGTTGGCGTGGCCCCCGAGCTGGGCGCTCTTTTCGACGATGGTGGCCTCGTAGCCGGCCTTGGCGGCGTCCAGGGCGGCGGACATCCCGCTAAGCCCGCCGCCGATGACCAGGATTTTGCGGCTGAGGTTCTCCACCTTGTGGGGTTCGGGCAGCTTGACCTTCTCCACCCGCGCCATTCCCATTTTGAGGTAGTCTTCGGCCAGCATCTGGACGCGGTCGAAGTTGTCTTCGTCTTCCTTC
>JASFIY010000180.1:0-5380 GCA_050122415.1 Desulfobacteraceae bacterium | reverse complement strand
ACCCAACTCCATCCGGCTGGACGATCAGCAGAACCAGGTCCTGGTGATCACCGGCCCCAACATGGCCGGCAAATCCACGGTCCTGCGGCAGGTGGCGCTGACCGTGGTCCTCGCCCAGATGGGCGCCTTCGTCCCCGCCCGGCGGGCCTCGCTGGCGCTGACCGACCGGATCTTCACCCGGGTGGGCGCCCTGGACAACCTCTCCCAGGGGCAGAGCACCTTCATGGTCGAGATGCAGGAGACCGCCAACATTCTCAACCACGCCACCCCCCGCAGCCTGGTCATCATGGATGAGATCGGCCGCGGCACCAGCACCTTCGACGGCCTGAGCATCGCCTGGGCGGTCGCCGAGTACCTGCACGACGCCCACGGCCGGGGTGTCAAAACCCTTTTTGCGACCCATTACCATGAATTGACCGACCTGGCCCGAAGCAAAATCCGGGTGAAAAATTTCAATATCGCCGTCAAGGAGTGGAACGACGAGATTATCTTCCTGCGCAAACTGGTGGAAGGCGGCACCAACCGCAGCTACGGCATTCAGGTCGCCCGCCTGGCCGGGATTCCCGAGCCGGTGATCCGGCGGGCCAAAAAAATTCTCTTTAAGATTGAAAACAACGAGGACAGTCTTTATGGTCGGGCCATGGCCGAGCCCTCGGGCGCCCCGAAGCCGGCGGGCCCGGTGCAGTTGCGCCTTTTCCGGAAGCCCGAAGAGGCCATCGTCCACCGGCTCCAGGCCCTGGACATCGCGCGCATGACTCCCCTGGAGGCCCTCAACTGCCTCAGCGAACTCAAGGAAAAAGCCGCGGAGGCACTGGACTGAACCTATGAGCGCAATCATTTTCGCCCGCCCCGACCCAGCCGCACCCCGCTGTCGAAACGGGGTCAGCCCGGGCAGCGGCGGCCGTCGCGGGCCGGGCCGAACGGCCGCGGCGGTTTTGGGGCTGCTGGCAATTCTGGGCCTTTTGAGTCTGGTTGGGCCGAAACCGGTCGCCGGGGCCGACGCCCGCCAGCGCTACCTTCAGGCCGAAAAGGCCTATCGGGAACTGCGGCATGCCCCGAAGAAGCAGAAATATCGGCACCCCTGGATGCAGTGCATCGAAAAATTCGAAGCGGTCCACCGGTTCGATCCCGACGGGCCTTGGGCTGCGGCCGGGCTCTTCATGTCCGGGGCCCTCTACCGGGAGCTTCACAAGCATTCCTTCCGGGAAGCCGACCTTCAGGAAGCCGCCGACATCTTCCAAAGGATTCTCAAGCGTTACCCCAAGAGCCAATACGCCCGAAAGGCCCGCGCGCAGCTCGAAACCCTGGCCGAACCGAAGACCGCCGCAGCGCCGGCCAAGGTCTCGCCCAAGGCCGCGGAGCGCGGGGATGCCATCGGGGAAATGATTCAACAGGCCGCCGCCGACGCCGCGGCGCCGGCAGCCTCCGCCGGGGGCGCCGCCGCTGGTCGGGCCCGTGTGGAGAACCTGCGCTACTGGAGCAACAACCGCTACACCCGGGTGGTGATCGACGTCAGTCGCGAAACGCCCTTTCGCCACCACCTCCTGAAAAAAGACCCGGCGCTCAAAAAACCCCAACGGCTTTATGTCGATCTGGAAAGCAGCCGCCTGGCGGGAGGGGTGCAAAAGATGGTGGCCATCGACGACAACCTTCTGAAAAACGTCAGGGCCGGCCAGTTCACCCCCGAAGCGGTGCGGGTCGTGATGGACATCAAATCCTTCGACCGCTACAAGATCTTTTCGCTGCGAAACCCCTACCGCATCGTGATCGACGTCTGGGGTGACGCAAGCGGCGCCCCATCACCGGTTCAAATCGCCGCACCCGGGGGCAACGCCCCGATTCCCGCCAGCGCCCTGGCCAAACAGCTGGCGCTGGGGGTTCGCCGGATCATCGTCGACCCCGGCCACGGCGGCAAGGACTTCGGGGCCCCGGGGTATCTGAAGGGGGTCTACGAAAAAGATATCGTCTTGGCGATCGGCAAGCGGCTGGCCAAAAAATTGCGCCGGGAACTGAACTGCGAGGTGATCATGACCCGCTCCACGGACAAGTACCTGACCTTGGAGGAGCGCACGGCCATCGCCAACACGGAGAACGCCGACCTGTTCATCTCGATTCACACCAACGCCCACCGCGATCGCAACGCCTACGGGATCGAAACCTATTTTCTCAACCTGGCCACCGACGAGGAAGCCATACTGGTGGCCGCCCGCGAGAACGCCACATCCACCAAAAACATCAGCGACCTGCAGACCATTCTCAACGACCTGATGCAGAATGCCAAGATCAACGAATCCAGCCGTCTGGCCGCCCACGTGCAAAACGACCTGACGGCCTTTCTCGGCAAGCGCCACCGGCAGATCAAAAGCAAGGGGGTCAAGCAGGCGCCCTTCTATGTTCTGCTGGGGGCCCAGATGCCGGCGATCCTGGTGGAGGCCTCCTTTATCAGCAACCCCCGGGAGTGCAAGCGGCTGATCACTCCGGCCTATCAGGAGGACATCTGCGACGGCATCGTCCAGGGCGTCCGCCGCTACATGCGCGAAACCACCCCCACCGCCTTCCGGGAGCGGACCCAGGCGGCAGGAAGCCCCGGCTGATCCGGACCTTCCTACCGCCCGTGCGCTCCATCGACGGGGCAAACCGCCATGCCCACTTTGCTTGCCAGAATCCGAGAGCTCTTCATCAAATCCACCAATGACTACATGATCATCGGTCAGGTTTTGAAGATGAGAAATCTCGTCACCGATGAGCAGCTTGAAAAGGCCGTTCAGGTGCAGCGGGACACCCTTGCCGAACAGGGCCGGGCGGTCTCGCTGGGAATCATCCTGACGGAGTTGGGCTACCTCGGCGAGAGCGAAATCGTCCGGGCCATCAACGATCACTATCGCCTGGAGGTGACCTCCCTGGCCGACGACATCAAGGAACTCGTCGGCAAAAAGCGGGGCAGTTTCGTCGAGCGCCTGCCGGCCCCGCGAATCCCCATCTGGCTTCAGTTCTCGACGGTCATCATCGCCATCACGGTGGTGACCATCTTCGTGCTGAATTTCTTCATTCTCAACCGCCAGAGAGATCAGCTCTACGAGCAATCCAAGAAAATCGGGATGGTCAGCCTCAACTACTTTGCCGCCAATGCCCGCATTCCACTTCTGGAAGACGACATCCTGCAGCTCAATACCCTGATCAAGAACGCCACGGCCGTGGAGGGCCTGGTCTATGCCGTCATCGTGGATCAGGACCAAAAAATCCAAGCCCATACCGACCACGACCAGATCGGTAAGATCCACCAAAAGCCGGATCCCATAAGCCCCGAGACCCGTGAAGGGGAGATGACCTATTTCACCGCGGTGCTGGCGGACGGCGGCCAGGTCCTGAATCTGGCCCATCCCGTGCGTTTTCAGGACAAACTGCTGGGGGAGGTGCATGTAGGGGTGTCCATCGACTTCATCAACGAGCTGATCCGTCAGAATAAAAAATCGATCATATCCCTGACCCTGACCATCATCCTGGTGGGTATCCTGGTCGCCCTGCTGATGGGGCTGCGCTTCTCGCACCCCATTGAGCGGCTGGTCCAGGCCACCCAGGAAATCGGCCGCGGCAACTACCACCACAAGGTTCAACTGGGCCGCAACGACGAGCTGGGCAAGCTGGCCACCGCGTTCAACCAGATGGGATACGAGCTCCTGCGCAAATCACGCATGCAGGAGTCTTTCGGCAAGTACGTCGGGGCCGAAGTCCTGGACATGATCCTGGCCAACCCGGAAGACGGCTGGCTCAAGGGGCATCGCAACCAGGCGACGACCTTGATTGCCGACATCCGGGGGTTTACCGCCTTCTCCGATGCCCGTGAGCCCGAGGCGGTGGTGGAGGCCTTGAACGAGTATTTTGAAATTGCCACCCGGATCATTATCCGTTATGGTGGCTACATCGATAAATTCATCGGCGACGCGGTGCTCGCGGTGTTCGGTGTTCCCGTCTACCGCCGCAACCACCTCCAGCGCGCCCTGGCAGCCGCCTTGGACCTTCAGGCCGAACTGAAAAAGGCCAGCGACGGCGGCAACACGCTTTTGAATGCGGTCGGCATCAGCATCGATAGCGGTGAAGTCGTGGCCGGCAACATCGGCACCCAGGAAAAAATGGAGTACACGGTCATTGGGGACAGCGTCAACACCGCCTCGCGCCTAAACGGCCTGGCCGGACCGGGGGAGGTCATCATCAGCCAAGCGGTTTTCCGGCAGATGGGGCCCCTGGTGGATGCAGAGCCTCTCGGCCCTTGTCAGATCAAAGGGTTTTCCGACGCGGTGGTCTGCTACCGGCTGAAGGGCATCACCCAAACGACCGGCTCGCATGCGAAAAGGATCTAAAAGCCTGTTCAACCCTCTCCGGATACTGCTGCTGACAGGGCTTCTCGCTGCCGGGGGCGCCTGGGCGGCCATGCCCACCCAGATCGAAGCCGAGGGTGAGGACTTCCTCATCATCCGCACAACGCCCCAGGACAGCTTTTCCTCGCTGGCGGCGCGCTTTTACGGGGATGCCCGGCAAGGGTGGTGGATCGCGCAGTTCAATCGGGTGGAGAGCATCCTGCCGGACCAGAGGCTTGCCATTCCGTTGCAGCCCATGGGGCGCGGCGGACTTCATCACAACGGCTACCAGGTGGTGCCCGTGCTGGCTTACCAATGGCCCGCCTCCCGCCCCCGAAACAGTCGGCCGGTCAGCGCCGCCGCCTTTGAAGACCAGATGCGGTTTCTCCAGCGGATGGGATACGCCCCCGTGACCCTCGACCAGCTGACGGCCTTCCTGGATTTCAAAGCGCCCCTGCCGCAACGGGCGGTGGTCATTACCCTGGACGGGGCCGGGCGGGAAATCATCGAGATCGTCTCCCCGATTCTGCGCCGTTATCACTTCCCCGCGGGCCTTTTTGTGAGCACCGATTCGGTGGGCCGCCCAAACGCCCTCACCTGGGAGCACATCAGGGCGCTGGCTCTGCAGAACTTCGCGGTGCACTCGCTGGGCAAAACCGGCCGCGATCTCACCCAGCCGTCGCCCGCGGAGTCTTTCGCCGATTACCTCAAGGCCTTGGAGGCTGAACTCTCGGGTTCCCAAAAGGCCATCGAGAAAAATACCGGCCAAAAAGCCGCTTTCCTGGCCTATCCACATGGCAAGACCAACGACATGGTGGTCGCCTTTCTCAAAAAATACGGCTACCGTGGTGGATTCACCCGCAAAAGCGGCAGCAACCCGTTTTTTGTCTGCAGCTTTCGCATTCAGCGCGCCCTCATAACCGGCAGCACCACCCTGGATGAGTTCAAACAGCACCTCACGGTATTTGCCGAATGCAAGCTGAAATGAACGCGCGCCCCGCCTGCCTGATCTTGTGTCTGTTGGC
>JASFIY010000179.1:0-5382 GCA_050122415.1 Desulfobacteraceae bacterium | reverse complement strand
TGGCTACATCTACGTGCGCAACGAGTATCCCCTGGCGGTCAAGAATATCACCCTGGCCATCGAAAAGGCCCGCGAGCTCGGACTGCTGGGTGAAAATATCATGGGCACCGGTTTCAGTTTCGACATCCTCATCAACCGCGGCGGCGGGGCTTTCGTCTGTGGGGAGTCCTCCGCGCTTTTCGCCTCCATCGAGGGCCGTTCCGGCGAACCGCGGGCGAAATACGTTCATGCCACCGATCGCGGCCTCTACAACAAGCCCACGACCCTCAACAACGTGGAAACCTGGGCCAACGTTCCGTTGATCATCAACAACGGCTCCGCTTGGTACGCCGGCATCGGCACTGAAAAGAGCAAGGGCACGAAGATCTTCTCCCTGGTGGGCAAAATCAACAACACCGGTCTGGTGGAGGTTCCCATGGGGATCACCCTGCGGGAGATCATCTACGAGATCGGTGGCGGGATTCCCAAGGGCCGGAAGTTCAAGGCGGTCCAGACCGGCGGCCCTTCCGGCGGGTGTATCCCAGAGGAGCACCTGGATATGCCGGTGGACTTCGACGCCTTGACCGAACTCGGGTCCATGATGGGCTCCGGCGGCATGATCGTCATGGACGAACGCAACTGCATGGTGGACGTGGCCAAATACTTCCTCTCCTTTCTTGAAGGCGAGTCCTGCGGAAAGTGCACCCCCTGCCGGGAAGGGGTTCTGCAAATGCGCAAGATTCTGGACCGGATTTGTGAAGGCAAAGGCGTTTTGGAAGACATCGACACCCTGGAATGGATGGGGCAGGCCATTGCCGACGGGTCTCTCTGCGCCCTGGGCGGCTCGGCCCCCAACCCGGTGCTGACAACCATCCGCTTCTTCAGAGACGAGTACGAGGCGCACATAAAAGACAAGCGTTGCCCCGCCGGCGTCTGCAAGGCCCTGATCACTTACAGCATCGATCCGGAAACCTGCACCGGCTGCCATGTCTGCGCCAGGATCTGCCCGACCCAGGCCGCCACAGGCGAGAAGAAGGAAGTTCACACCATCGACCAGGAACTTTGCATCAAGTGCGGCGCCTGCTATGAATCCTGCAAATTCGATGCGGTAAAAGTCTCATAACGCATCCGGAATGCGATCATCGCATTTTGCTTTTCGATTGCCAGCAAGGGAGTTACGAAATGTCGGAAATGGTAACACTCAAAATCGACGGCCGGCAGGTACAGGCGCCGGTCGGCAGCACCCTTATCGAAGCGGCCCGGGATGCCAATATTCACATTCCCAACCTCTGCAGCAATCCGGAACTCGAGCCTTACGGCGCCTGTCGCATGTGCATGGTGGAGATCACCCACGGCAAGCGCACCCGCCTCGTGGCTTCCTGCATATACGAGGTCAGCGAGGGCCTGGAAGTTAAAACCGACACCCAGCGGGTCAACAACGTCCGGCGGCTGGTGATCGAGCTGATGCTGTCGCGCAATCCCAAACATCCCCGCTTGCTGGAACTGGCCGCCCAACACGGCATCGAGGGGACGCGCTTTGAAATTGACGTCCGGGGGTGCATTCTCTGTGGGCAGTGCGTACGCGTCTGCCGCGAGGTCGTCGGTGTGTCGGCCATCGGGTTTGAAAGCCGGGGGCCTCTGCGCATGGTGGCCACACCCTTCAACGAATCGCCGGGGGATTGCATCGCCTGCGGTTCGTGCGCTTACATCTGCCCGGTGGATGTGATCCCCCTCAAGGAAAAGGCCGGCGTGCGGACCATCTGGAAGACCGATTTCCCGATGCTCGAATGCCAGTCATGCGGCCGCAGCATCGCGCCAAAACGCCAACTGGAGCATTTTGCCAAAATCACCGGGCAGTCCCTTGAGGATTTGACGAAAAACTGTGTGCATTGTCGCTGAGACTTCCGTAGGTCGCGCAAGACGGCGACCGCACACACGCATTTATCGAAAAATCAAGACAACGCCCTTCAAGCCGATTGCGGCTCGGCCTCCGAGGGACGCGTCACATGGCCGGGATGCCGATCGTGAAGCCGCGCGGTGGCGCGTCCAAGGCTGCAGCGATCAGTGCCAAGCGCCGTTTTCGGAGCGCACCCGGCATCTGGTTTGAGTGGCCCGCAACGGAAAGGACTCCTCATCATGAGTGCCAAGACGGAAGAACGTATTGAAGCTTTGCAAGTCGCGCTGAACAATGAAAAAAGGGAAGGCGAGTTCTACCTCAAACACGCCCAGCGGACCAAAGATCCGCTGGGGCGTAAGATGTTCGAGACCCTGGCGGCCGACGAAGCCGAACACTATCAGCGCATCCAGGAGCTTCACAAAAAGCTCAGCAGCGAGGGCAAGTGGCCGGAAACCGTGCCCCTAAAAGTCCAGGACACCGTGATCAAAGATGTCCTCAAATCAGTGGTCGAGGGTGTCGACACCGCCTCCGAGGCAGACACCGACGACCTGGAAGCGGTCAAAATCGCAATCGAGTTCGAAAGCAAGGGTGAAGCTTTCTACAAGAAACTTTCTCAAAGCGCTGAAGATCCCCAGGAGAAAGATTTTTTTGGCATGCTTGAAAAAATCGAGCGCGAACACCGGCTCTCACTGGAAGAAACCTATACCTACTTCAAAGATCCCGAGGGGTGGTTTCAGAAAATGGAGAAACCCCATCTGGACGGCGCCTGACCGTAGTTCTTTGAGGAGCCGCCGGATCGAACACCTTCGAAAAATCTTCCGAGGTGAGTCGGAAATCAGGAGGCATGCCATTGGCGGTCAAGGCTTGTCTCCATTGACGAGGAAAGGAGAGCGCTATGGCACGCGAAGACAGTTTTTTTTCAACATTCGTCAAAGTCAGCAAGGCCATCAGCTCCAGCTTGGACCTCAAGGAAGTTTTGGACCTGATCTTGAAAAACTCGATTGATGCCCTCAAGTTGAAAGCCGGCGTCATCAGCCTTCTCAACAAGAAGGCCAACCGGCTGGAAGTCATTGCAAATCGAAATTTAAGCGATGAATTCATCAACAAGGGTCCCATCCTGGCCGACAAGAGCATGCCCGACGTCCTGGAAACCAAGCACCCTGCCATCATTGAAAACATCGAAAACGAATGTCAGCTGCAATATCCGGAGGCTTGCAAAAAAGAGGGCATCAAGGCGATTCTTTCCGTGCCGATCATACTGCGCAACGAACTCATCGGCATTCTGCGTCTTTACGACGGCAAACCCCGTGAGTTTAGTTACCGGGAGGTGGAGTTTATCACCGCCTTGGCCGAACAAGGTGGCATTGCCATCCAAAATGCCCGCTATTTTCAGCAGGTGGACCAGGACCACAAAAAGGAGGTTGCGGAGCTTTGGGAGTGGTTCAAATCCATGTCGGGCGGGACCATGCTGGACGGTTAGACAGGAACGAGCGGGCCGCACCCCCCGCTTGGTGAAACCCTCTTTGTCCGTTAAGCCGTTGAGGCGTGCCGATCTACCCTTCAAACCTCACAGCGTCGCATTCCCAGCCGATACAATAAAAGCGGCTCGCCTGCCTAAAGCAGTCCCTCGAAAAAGTTGTTTCCCTTGTCGTCTACGATGATGAAGGCCGGGAAATCCTTGACGGTTATCTCGTAAATGGCCTCCATCCCCAGTTCGGGATAGGCGAGGACCTTGACGGCGGTGATGCACTCTTTGCCCAAGCGCGCCGCGGGGCCCCCGATGGAGCCCAGGTAGAAGCCGCCGAAGGTTTTGCAGGATTCCGTGACGGTGGGGGTCCGGTTGCCCTTGGCCAGCATGACCAGCGAGGCCCCCCGTTCTTGAAAGAGGGGCACGTAGGGGTCCATCCGGGCGGCCGTGGTCGGGCCGAAGGACCCCGAGGGGTAGCCTTCAGGGGTTTTGGCCGGCCCGGCGTAGTAGATGATATGGTCCTTGAAGTATTGGGGCAGGTCTTCGCCGCGGTCCAGGCGCACCTTGAGCTTGGCGTGAGCGATGTCCCGGGCGACGACGATTTTGCCGGTCAGCAGCAGGGGGGTCGCCACCGGATGGGCGCTTAGGACGGCGCGGATCGCGCTCATGGGCTGATCCAGATCGACGCGCACCGCCTCCTGGGCCTCGGCTTCCAGGGGGGGCAGGAAGCGCGCGGGGTTTTGCTCGAGCTTTTCCAGAAAGATGCCCTCCCGGGTGATCTTGGCCTTGATGTTGCGGTCGGCGCTGCAGCTGACCCCCATGCCGATGGGGCAGGAGGCCCCGTGGCGTGGGAGGCGGATGATCCGGACGTCCAGGCAGAAGTATTTGCCGCCGAACTGGGCGCCGATCCCAAGATCCCGGGAGGCCTGCAGCACCTGCGCCTCCAGTGCCTTGTCGCGAAAGGCCCGGCCCCCCGGGCTGCCGGTTTCGGGCAGGTCGTCCAGGTAGCCCGCGGAGGCCAGCTTGACGGTTTTAAGATTCAGTTCCGCCGAGGTGCCGCCGACCACGAATGCCAAATGGTAGGGAGGGCAGGCGGCCGTGCCGAGGGTTTTCATTTTGGCTACCATGAAGGGCAGCAGGGTCGCCGGGGTGAGGACCGCCTTGGTTTCCTGAAAGAGGTAGGTCTTGTTGGCGGAGCCGCCCCCTTTGGCGATGAAGAGGAATTTGTAGGCGTCGCCCTCGGTGGCGTAAAGTTCGATTTGGGCGGGAAGGTTGCAGCCGGTGTTTTTCTCTTCGAACATCCCCAGGGGGGCATTCTGGGAGTAGCGCAGGTTGTTGCGGGTGTAGGCGTTGAAAACCCCCTCCGCAAGGGCCTGCGCGTCGCCGCCGCCCGTCCAGACCTGCTGACCTTTTTTGCCCATGACGATGGCCGTGCCGGTGTCCTGACACATGGGGAATTGGCCCTCGGCGCTGATGACCGCGTTTTTGAGCATTTCAAGGGCCACCATTTTATCGTTGGCGGAGGCCTCCGGATCCTTGCAAATCTCGGCCAGCAGGGCGAGGTGCCCGGGGCGCAGGAGGTGCGAGACATCCTTGAAGGCCTTCTCGGCCAGCAGGGTCAACCCCTGCGGGGCGATCTTCAGAATTTCAAGGCCGTTGAAAGAATCGGTGGAGACGAACTCCCGGCTCAAAAGCCGGTATTCCGTGGGGTCCTCGCCCAGGGGGAACATTTCCTGATATGCAAACTCAACCATCGCGCCGGTTCTCCTTTCGGGGTTTTCAACCAAAAACGGTCTTCAAGACGGGATTCGAATCCTATGGTTCTATAGCGGATCGGGGGCGGGGCTTGCAAGGGAATAAACCGCCGCCGACCCCCCGGGCTTTGGGTCCGATTTTCAGGGACTGCGAGGGCGGCGGCCGGCAGGCGGGCTGAAAAAAATAAGCCCCAGTCCCGCGGGTGGCGGGGCTGGGGCTTATTTTCGAAGAATTCGGCGGCGACCTACTCTCCCACACAGCTCCCCGTGCAGTACCATCGGCG
>JASFIY010000178.1:0-5426 GCA_050122415.1 Desulfobacteraceae bacterium | reverse complement strand
CCCGGCAGGGCGCTATGGGTTGCCTATAAATGAGTTATATCTCATTTTGAATCTAATCTTTCCCAGGAGGCGCTCCCTGTGGCGACCGAAATCTGCATTGCTGAACTGGACGGGTTATTGCGAAACGGGAAGGACACTCCCCAAAGAACCAAAAAGGTTTTTATCGATCTCCAGGACCATCTATCCCAAAAAAGCGATCTGACCTTCGACTTTGTTGCCCGGCCCGGCGTATCGTAATTTCTGCGGGCCAAACATCACCGCCAGAGCCAGCGCCCGCTGTTCGCCATGGTGGATATCATCGACGACGATCCCGACCAGCGCTGGCTCTCCGTTTGCTTTTTCGGCGAGATGATCACCGACCCGGATGAACTCGGTGACTTTGTACCGGAGGGCCTGCTGGGCGAAGATGCCCATTGCTTCGATATCGAGGAATGGGATGAGGGCCTGTTGCAATACGTGCGCGATCGCCTCGACGAGGCTTACGACCATGCGGCAAAGGCAAGCACCGGATAGCTGTCTGCGGACCTTTGGCCTCGCTTGAGAGTGCAGATTGAAGGTTGGCGGTTGGAGGCGAATGCCTGGCGGCAGGGCATCAAGCTCAAAGGCGCGAGTGCCGCTATCCGTCGGTCCAACCGGGGCATTTTTCTGGGGCGGAAGGAAAACGACATGGATGCGATGGTGATCGACACAATCGGACCGGTGACGGCGGGCAGCCGGCCGCTGGCGGCGGTGGAAATGCCGGTGCCCGTGCCCGGGGTCGGCGAGATTCTGATCCGGGTGGCGGCCTGCGGGGTCTGCCACACCGAGCTGGATGAAATCGAGGGGCGCACCCCGCCGCCGCGGCTGCCTGTGGTCCCCGGCCACCAGGTGGTCGGCCGGGTGGCGGCGCTGGGGCCGGGGGCGGCACGCTTCCGGGAGGGCGAGCGGGTCGGGGTGGCCTGGATCTTCTCCGCCTGCGGCGCTTGCGGCCACTGCCGCGCCGGCAACGAGAACCTCTGCGCCCGGTTTCGTGCCACCGGCCGCGACGCCGACGGCGGCTATGCCGGCTACATGAAGGTGCCCGAGGCCTTCGCTTTCAAAATTCCGGCGGTTTTCGCGGATGCCGAGGCCGCGCCGTTGCTATGCGCCGGCGGGGTGGGGTTCCGCTCCCTGCGCCTGACCGGCCTGAAGGACGGCCAGCGCCTGGGGCTGACCGGCTTCGGCGCTTCGGCCCATTTGGTGTTGAAACTCGTGCGCCATCACTACCCGGCGGCCGAGGTTTTCGTCTTCGCCCGCAGCCCCCGGGAGCGGGAGTTCGCCCGGGAGCTGGGGGCGGTCTGGGCCGGCGACACGCTCGAGACGTCGCCGGAGCCGCTGGATGCAATCATCGACACCACCCCGGCGTGGAAACCGGTGGTCGCAGCGCTGGGCCAGCTCAAGCCCGGCGGCCGTCTGGTGATCAACGCGATCCGCAAGGAGGCGCAGGACCGCGAAGAGCTCCTGGCCCTGGACTACGCCACCCATCTGTGGATGGAAAAGCGGATTCAAAGCGTCGCCAACGTGGCCCGCGGCGACGTCGCCCAGTTTCTGCAGCTGGCCGCCGCGGTGCCCTTGAGGCCCGAGGTCCAGACCTACCCGCTGGCCGCCGCCAACCAGGCATTGGTGGAGCTTAAGACCCGCAAGATCCGGGGGGCCAAGGTGCTGCTCATGGCCTGAGCGCCCCCGCGGCCGGGCATCCCCGATACCGGGAGAGACCTGACATGCGAAAAAAAGTGGCGCTCCTTTTTCTCCTGCTGGCGGGCTGCGTCGCCCCTCCGGCCGGCATCACGCCCGTGGGCGATTTTCAGATCGACCGCTACCTGGGCAAGTGGTACGAAATCGCACGCCTGGACCATCCCTTCGAGCGCGGTTTGACCCGCGTCAGTGCGACCTACAGCCTGCGCCCCGACGGCGGGGTGACGGTGGTCAACCAGGGCTATTTACCCCAGGAGGGGCGCTGGAAGAAAGCGCTCGGCAAGGCCTATTTCGCGCAAACACCGGATCTGGGGCATCTCAAGGTTTCGTTTTTCGGCCCCTTCTACGGCGCCTATGTCGTGTGCGCCCTGGATCACGAGAATTACCGCTACGCGCTGGTCTGCGGACCGAACAGATCCTACCTGTGGCTGCTGGCCAGAACGCCCCGGCTGGAGCCCGCCATCCAGGCCGCGCTCATCGCCGAGGCGGCGGCCCTGGGGTTTGACACCGGAAGCCTGATCTTTGTCGACCATGGTCTTTAACCCCCCGCAACCCCGCCCGTGGACAGAGAACTGAAATTTCTGTTTCTGGAATCTTTTTTTGGCGGCTCCCACCGGGCGTTCGCAACCGGCCTGGCGGCCCATTCGCGGCACCGCATCGATCTTCTGACCCTGCCCGCGCGCTTTTGGCGCTGGCGCATCCGGGGGGCCGCGCTGTACTTTGCCCGCGCGGTTGCCGACCTTGAAAGCTACGACGGGGTGATCGTCGCCGGGATGTTCAGCCTGGCGGATTTCAAGGCCCTGACCGCAAGCGCCTGCCCGCCGGTCCTGGCCTATTTCCACGAGAACCAGCTCACCTATCCGCTGGGCCCCGGCGGGCATATCGACCATCAGCTCGGCCACACCGACATCACCACGGCCCTGGCGGCCGAGCGGCTGCTCTTCAACTCCCGCACCCACCGGGCGGCCTTTCTGGGCAGCCTGCCGGTGTATCTGGCGCGCATGCCGGAGTACCGGCCGGACTGGATCGTGGCGGAGCTCGCGGCCAAGGCCGATGTGCTCTACCCGGGTTGCGATTTCCCGGTCCAGGGCGAGCCCCTCGCGGCACCGGACCCCAATGAGCCGCCGCTGGTGGTCTGGAACCACCGCTGGGATTATGACAAAAATCCGGGGTCCTTCTTTGCGGCCCTGGACAGCGCCCTGGAAAAGGGTGTCGCCTTCCGCCTGGCGCTTCTGGGGGAGAGCGCCCAGCCGCCGCCCGGCGCCTTCGTGCGCGCCAGGGAACGCTACGGGGGGTGCATCGTCCATTACGGGTATGCCGCATCCCGGGCGGAATACCTCGGCTGGCTGAAGCAAGGGGCGATCGTCGTCAGCACCGCGCGCCAGGAAAACTTCGGCCTGGCAGTGGTCGAGGCCGTCCGCTGCGGGTGCCTTCCGCTCCTGCCGGCACGGCTTTCCTACCCCGAGATCATCCCCGACGATCTGCACCACGCCGTTTTTTACCGCAGCGACGAAGAGCTGAACGCCATGCTCCTGCGGCGCCTCACGGACTACCCGCGACAGCATGAGCTGCGCCGCCGCCTGGCGGCCGCCATGGGCCGCTTTGCCTGGGCGCAGCTGATCGGCCGCTACGACGCGGAACTCGAACGGCTGGCCGCCCGGCGTCGCGGATGGCGTTGAAACCAGGCGGACCCGCCCGGTCCAAAAACTCCCACCGCCGACGGGAAATTCATAAGGGTGACGCCGCTTTCCCCAAAAAAAAAGACGATTTTGAAATACCCGCGGGTATTTCAAAATCGTCGCAAGAGAGTGTCCAGCGGTCAAAGGCCCCGAATCGCGGCCTGCCTTATTCGAAAGCCGCGTTCAGGTCGTTCATGGCCTCATCCATACCGGCTTTCAGGTCATCCCAGGCGGCCCCGCTCGCCGCTTCGAGCTCCGCCATCTTGGCGGCGGCCGCCTCCTGCTTTTCGCGCAGCGAGGCGATCTTTTTATCCATGGCCTCCTTGGCTTCCCCGGTCAATTCGGCCGCCTCGGCCTCCATTTCCTTCAGCGACGCCTCGAAGGAATCCATCTGGGCGGACATTTCGGCCATGTAGGCATCCATCTGCTCCTGGGTGTAGGCGGCCGCGGTCTCAGCAGCCTCCTCGGCTTCCTCGGCGGCCTCCTCGGCGGCTTCCTTGGCCTCTTCGGCTGCCGCCTTGACCTCTTCCTGGGTTGTCGGTGCGGCGGCTTTCTCTTCCTCCTTGGCGCCGCAGGCCGTCAGCAAAAAGGCGGCCAAAACGCACGCCAGCACAATTGTCCATCGGTTTTTGTTCATCGCATCCTCCTTGGTTGGGGTTAAAATCTCTCCATTTCAGACAACTGCAACATCCTGCCTCCCAGGCAGGGGCGATTGCGCTGGTGCCACCAGCTGGGGCGCACACCCCCCGCCAGCTGTGGGACCTCATTCTTGGGCGCAGGCCTGCATAAATCTGGCGGTATTCCATATTTACCCGGGCCTCGTTTGGGCGAAGTATGTCAAAAAGGCGGAAGCGTGTCAATTACCACCTCGGCACGGCCCCGATCTTTAAACCGGCCGCGGTCATGCGGCCGCCTGGAATCCTCGATGGCGCCGCCTCGCGCAAGCGGCGGAGTTTAATTCTAAGACACTTCTCATGCCACGCAATCAGGGCATCGCCATTACCTGGGCCGCGAATGGCAAAAACCCGTTTGAAATGCCGAAGGGGGTGGTGCGGAGAGTCCTTGAAGCCGGCGAAACGGCCTGCCCTCCGGCGGTCCGTAGCCGAATAGAGGCCTGCGGAGGCGACGTGCGGTACAACCCCATAACGGTTCCGGGAAACGGTATTGCGCCGCGTTGCTGATCTCTTCCGGCGCTGTGACCCGCCCTTCCTTTGACGTCCTGCCACCCATGGGGGTTCCTCCCCCCCTGTCCCCCTCAAAAAAAAATTGACAGCCAACCGGGAGCGCGCCATAGTCGCCTCATTGCCCTGAACGATGGGAATCGCCGGTGCCCCCGCCGGCGGCCCGTCGAATGCGGCTGCTTCTGCAGCCGGATGCCGGCCCCCTTGCCATTGGGCCCGGGATACCTCCACCCCATCGGAACCGACCTCCATGTCAACCCTGGCGATCCTGCGCTATATCCGTTTCCAGGACATCCTGGACATCCTCTTTCTCAGCATCGTGACCTACCATCTCTACATCTGGTTTCGCAACACCAAGGCCTTCCGGGCGCTGGTGGGTCTGCTGGGGTTGGGGCTGATTTTCACCGCGGCCCGCGCCTGGGGCCTTTTTCTCACCACTTGGATGTTCCAGATTCTCTGGCAGGTGCTGATCATTCTGCTGATCATCCTGTTCCAGCCGGAAATCCGGCAGGTGCTGGAACGCTTCAACCCCCTTAAAAACCTGGGCTGGCCCAAACTGCCGCCGCCGCCGGAATGGGCCGATCGTCTCGCGGAAGCCTGTTTTGCCATGGCCTGCCTGAGGATCGGGGGCCTGCTGATCATCGAACGCTCAAACCGGGTGGATGAGCTGATCACCGGCGGTATTCCCCTGGAGGCCCCGCCGCGCCCGGAGCTGCTGCTGAGCGTCTTTCAGAAGGAATCCCCGCTGCACGACGGGGCGGTGGTGATCCGCCATGGCCAGATCGTGGAGGCGGCCTGTTTCCTGCCCCTGAGCGCGGCGGAAAACCTGCCATCCTATCTGGGGACCCGCCAC
>JASFIY010000177.1:0-5478 GCA_050122415.1 Desulfobacteraceae bacterium | reverse complement strand
CGGGTTGGAGCCTTTTCAGGGGAATCAGAAGGTTCTGGCTGGGACGGATGACATTGATGTCCTGGATGTGGGGGTTTAAGCGCTGGAAAATGCCCAAAAACTCCTCGAAATCCTCGCTGGAGATCTCCCCCTTCTGCCGAAAGACCTTGAGCACGTAGTCGTTTTTTTGAACCATGTATGGGTCGCAGAGAACGTCCGTGCCGCTGTCCTTTTGCACCACGTAGGTTTTGTAGAGGAAGCCGGCGCCGGCGGGCCGGGGGGCCGTCAGAAGGCTGCAAAGCAAGACCTGCAAGAGCAGAAAACCCAAGAAGCGGCCGACCGAGGGGCTTTGGGTCATGGCGTCGTTACCTTTTGGAGGTCCAGGGCCGCGGCGATTTCCTCGCAAACCCGGTCCACAAAGCGCTGAAAATCCGCCCCGCTCAGCGGCTTGCCGGGCGCCGGGAATTTTTCCAGGTCTGCGGGTCGGATCAGACGCGGGCGGTTGATCAGGGCGGGGTCGGGGGTGATGTCGAACTCCTCGGGAAAGCGGCCCTCAAAATACATGTCCTGAAAGCCTGAAAATTTGAGCGCATGGGCCGTGGAGTCGATTACCGCCACCTCGTCCGGGGACACAAACCCCTTTTCGCGGGCGGCCACCAGGCCGGCCAGCGATTCGCCGCCGTGGGTGCAGGCGATGTGGCCGTTGCGGTTGGCCCAAAGCTCCCAGTCCATGATGGCCTGCTCGGGGACTTCGACGAAAAAGACCCGCTGCCCGCCGGCGGTTTGATTGTAACGGTCCACCAGGTGCACCACCCGCGGCATGGAAACCGGGTTGCCGATCATGGCCGCCTGGGCGACGCTGGGGCGCACGGTGACCGGCACGAATTTGCGTTTGGCGGGGTCCTGTTCACCGTAGTAGCGGACCACCGGATTGGCATGGCCGGACTGGACCCCGACGATTTTGGGCAGATGCCCAATAATGCCCGTTTCGTAAAATTTCAAAAACCCGCTCATCACCGCGGTGATGTTGCCGGCGTTGCCGATGGGCACCACGACAACCTTGCGGGCCAGATCGTACTCGAAATCCTGGGCGATTTCGTAGGAGTAGGATTCCTGGCCCAGAATCCGCCAGGCGTTTTTGGAATTCAGGAGGGCAACCGCGTAGCGCTCCGAGAGCGCCTCGACGACTTTCATGCAGTCGTCAAAAACCCCTGGGATTTCAAATACATCGGCGCCGCTGCCCAGCGGTTGGGAGAGCTGCTGGGGGGTGATTTTCTTGTGGGGCAACAACACCGCCGACTTGACATGCGGCTTGAGGTAGGCCGCGTAGAGTGCCGCGGCCGCGGAGGTGTCGCCGGTGGAGGCGCAGACCGCCAGAACATCGGATACGTAGCCTTGGCGCACCAGGAAGTTGATGTAGCTCAGGGCGCTGGCCATGCCGCGGTCCTTGAAGGAGGCGCTGGGGTTCTGACCGTCGTTTTTGAAATAAAACCGAATGCCGGCGCGCTCCTGCAGGATTCCGTTGGCCTCCACGATGGGGGTGTGGCCTTCGCCGAGGTAGACGACGGCGTCCAGGGGAATCACCGGACCGATGAATTCGTGATAGCGGTAGATGCCCTTGAGGGCCGGGACCGTCAGCATCTTGCGGCAGTCGAAGAGCCGCTGCCAGGTCCGGGGGGCGACCGCTTTGAGCCGCTCGAAATCCGGGTTGTCGATCAACAGCACCTGCCCGCATTGCGGGCAGGTGTAGAGCAGTTTTTGGATGCCGTGCCGCGCGCCGCACCCCAGGCAGCGATAGATCAGGCTGCCGGTGGCGTCAGGGATCAGCAGCGGTTGGATATCCTTCGGGAAATCGTCGAACTTCATTTGGCAATCCGCTCCATCCCGCCCATGTAAGGCCGCAGCGCCTCAGGGATCAGGACGCTGCCGTCGGGCTGCTGATAGTTCTCCAGAATGGCGGCCAGGGTTCTGCCCACGGCAAGTCCGGAACCGTTTAAGGTGTGCACCAGCTCGGTGCCTTTCTGGGCCTTGCGCCGGAAACGGATATCGGCCCGCCGCGCCTGAAAACTTTCACAGTTGCTGCAGGAGGAGATCTCGCGGTAGACGCCCTGGGACGGCATCCAGACCTCGATATCATAGGTTTTGGCGGCGGAAAAGCCCATATCGCCGGTACACAGCGTCAACACCTGGAAAGCCAGACCCAGCCGCCGGAGAATGGCCTCGGCATTGGCCAGCATTTTTTCCAGCTCGTCATAAGAGGTTTCCGGGGTGGTGAATTTCACCATCTCGACCTTGTTGAACTGGTGCTGGCGGATCAGGCCGCGGGTGTCTTTGCCGTATGAGCCCGCTTCGCTGCGAAAACAGGGGGTGTAGGCCGTGTAGTAGATCGGCAGGCGGTCCTCATCAAGGATTTCTCCCTGGTGGATGTTGGTAAGCGGTACCTCGGCGGTGGGGATCATGAAATAGTCCCAGCCTTCCAGCTTGAAGAGATCCTCCTCGAATTTGGGCAGCTGGCCGGTGTGGGTCATGGTGCTGCGGTTGACCATGAAGGGCGGTAGAATCTCGCAATAGCCGTGCTCGCCGGTGTGCACCTCGAGCATGAAGTTGATCAGGGCCCTCTCCAGCCGGGCACCGGCCCCGATATAGAGGGGAAAGCGGGCGCCGGCGATGCGGGCTGCGCGTTCGAAATCGAGGATGTTGAGATTTTCACCGATGGTCCAGTGCGGCTGGGGTGGCGTGGCAAAAACCGGCACGGCCCCCTCTTTTTTGCGCACCGGGTTGTCTTCACTGCTTTTTCCCACCGGAACGGAAGGGTGGGGGATGTTGGGCAGGCGCATCAGGAAATGGTTCAGGGTATTCTCCAAACCCGCCAAAGCGGCGTCGAGCTCCTTGATGCGGCTGGAAACGGTGCGCATTTCCGAAACAAGGGGCTCTGCGTCGACGCCCTTTTGCTTCATCGCGGCGATTTCCTGGGAAACGGTGTTGCGCCGATGCCGCAGGGATTCGATTTCCAGCAGCAGCGCGCGACGCTGGTCGTCCTGGTCCCGCATCGCGGCAAGGTCGATTCTCTCTCCGCGGTTTGACAGGGCTTTTTCGATTTCTGAATATTTTTCTCTAACCAGCTTGATTTCGAGCATAAAAAGTCCTATTATCCCGAATATTTGATAAAATTTTTGGCTTTATAAACAGGTTGTTATCGGGTAGCCGATTTCTGGTGGAACGGCTGGTGGCTTGCGAGAAAATCAGACATCGGTGCGAAACAGATCGGACTTGGTTTGATAAGCAATTGGGGACCTTAGCACGAGCAATTGAATTGGTCAATTATTTTTATAGGTTGAAACTGGTCCAGGGCGCTCGCAAGACAACCGAAATCATCGTGGAGTTAGGTAATGGATCATATCAAGGAAAAAAAACGTGAAATTCGCAGAGAGGTCAGTGAAAGGTTGGGTGCACTGGCAACTGACGAGATCTCTAAAAGATATGAAGCCATCGAAACCCGTCTGTTTGGGTTCGCGAATTTTCTCGAATCCAGGATCATTTTTCTTTACTACGGCCGCAAAGGCGAGGTCTCTTCCCAGAAGATCCTGAAGCGGTGTCTGCAGAGCAATAAAATCGTGGTGCTGCCGGCCCTGGACCCCGCCCGCCACCGGATGAAACTGCTGAAGGTGGACAACCTGGGCAAGGATCTGATCCCCGGACCCGCCGGCATCCCCCAGCCGGATCCCACCCGGTGCAAACTGGTACCCATCGACCGGGTGGACATCGCCATCGTCCCGGGAATCGCCTTCGATGAAAAGGGGGGCCGGGTGGGCACCGGCGAGGGATACTACGACCGGTTGATTCCGCGTCTGCCCGCTACGACCCGCAAGGTTGCCCTTTCGCTTGAAGCGCAGATCCTGCCCCAAGTGCCGATGGAATCCCACGACAGACACGTGGACATCATCATCACGGAAAACCGGGTGATCTACAAAATCTGAGGGGGCCGGAGAAAAATAGCGTCACCGCTTGCTTGTTCGGACCGCGCAACCGGCGAGCAGCGCCGTCCCGGAAACCGCTCAGTGGCCTGCGTGCCGTGCCACACCGCTAATTTCTTGACCTGAGCCGTCTGCTCCGATAGATAAGTCCAGCATGAAGGCCGACTCGATGAAATTCCAGCGTCAGCGCGAGGAGATGGTCCAACGCCAGATTGAGGCCCGCGGGATCACGGATCCCAAGGTTCTCGCCGCCATGCGCAAGGTGCCGCGGCATATGTTTGTCAGCGAGGCGCTGATGGACCAGGCTTATGGCGATTTCCCGCTTCCCATCGGCCTGCAGCAGACCATTTCGCAGCCATACATCGTCGCCGAAATGACCCAAGCCCTGCAGCTGAACGGCGACGACCGGGTGCTGGAAATCGGGACCGGCTCCGGCTACCAGGCGGCCATTCTGGCCGAAATCGCCTACCGCGTCTACACCATCGAACGCATCCACGCCCTGCTGGTCAAGGCCCGTCAAATCTTCGATCGCCTGCATTACCACAATATCGTCACCCGCTACTCCGACGGGACCTGCGGCTGGGCGGAGGAAAGCCCCTTCGACGCCATCGTG
Source organism: Desulfobacteraceae bacterium (assembly GCA_050122415.1). Classification (GTDB taxonomy): domain Bacteria; phylum Desulfobacterota; class Desulfobacteria; order Desulfobacterales; family JAABRJ01; genus JAABRJ01. The sequence continues at coordinate 912 of JASFIY010000177.1, read as the reverse complement.
GTGACGGCGGGAGCACCCGAAATTCCCCAAACCCTCGTCAGCCAGCTGGCCCCCGGGGGGCGCATGGTCATCCCGGTGGGAGACCAGTTCACCCAGGATCTGGTCAAGCTCTACCGCGACGAAAAGGGCATCCACCAGGTCAGTTTGGGCGGCTGCCGCTTCGTCAAATTGGTGGGGGAGCATGGCTGGAAGAAATAACTGATGCTGCGGCGCCTCTACGACTGGGTTCTGCACTGGGCCGACACCCCTTACGGAACCTGGGCTCTTTTCCTGCTGGCCTTCTGCGAATCCTCCTTTTTTCCGATCCCCCCGGACATCCTGTTGATCGCCCTGGCGGTGGCGGTCCCGGCCAAAGCCCTCAGATATGCGCTGGTTTGCTCCGTCGGCTCGGTTTTGGGCGGGGCCCTGGGCTATCTCATCGGCTGGCAGTTCATGGCGGCCATCGGCGACCGGATCGTCGCCTTCTACGGTCTGGAGGGCAAGGTACGCCTGATCGAGGCGATCTATCAGCGCCACGATGCCTGGGCCGTCGGGATCGCCGGCTTCACGCCGATCCCCTACAAGGTTTTCACCATTGCCGCCGGGATGTTCAAGGTTAATTTCTGGGTTTTTCTGATCGCCTCGCTGGTTTCGCGTTCGGCGCGCTTTTTTATTCTGGGGGGGCTGATCTACGCTTTCGGGCCGCGCATTCAACGCTTCATCGACCGTTATTTCAACACCCTGGCGGTGGTCTTTTGCGTGTTGCTGGTGCTGGGCTTCATCCTGATCCGCTACCTTTTCTAAACCAGGGGTTTCAGCCGCATTTTGAGAAGCCGCAGGCGGGACACATCAGACAGCCCTCTTGGTGGGTGAGGGCCGCGCCGCAGTCCGGGCAGGCGCCCATCATCGGTTCTTCGGCCGAAATTTCGGTGC
>JASFIY010000176.1:0-5488 GCA_050122415.1 Desulfobacteraceae bacterium | reverse complement strand
GCGGTTCTTCGCGCGCTTTTTCGTGGCCAACTACTGCCCCCTGCTTTTTATCGAGGCCGGCGGGCGCAATCGCACGCCGGACCGCCTTCCGCCGACGGAGCGGGGGCCGCTTCTGGCCGCATGCGACCGCGCCCTGCGCCGCAGCGTGGAATTGTTGACCCCGCGCCACGTCGTGGGGGTCGGCAAATTCGCTGAAACCCGTGCCCTGCAGGCCTTGGCAGGCCTTCCGGTGGTCGTCGGGCGCCTGACCCACCCCAGCCCGGCCAACCCGGCCGCCAACCGCGGCTGGGGCGCTCTGGCCGCCCGCGAACTGGCCGACCTGGGGATTTCCCTGGAAACCCCGGGAGACCCCTGAAGGCAATCGGCCGCCGCGCGTCGTGGTCCTGGTGACGGCTTTCAACCGGCCCGATGGCGGGCGTCCGTCCCGGGCCTGGGGGGCGGTCGAAGGCCTAAAGCGCCGCGGTGCCCGGCCAGCAGACAGGTATTGGCTGACATGCTAGCTCAACCCAAGCAACAACCCGCGTCCCCCCTTGACCGGCATCTGAGACTGCGCATCCTGGCGATCAGCCTGTCCTTCGGCATCGGGGTGCTGCTGCTGGTCGTCAAGTTTTACGCCTACCACCTGACGCACTCTTCGGCGGTGCTCTCCGATGCCCTGGAATCGATCATCAACGTCGTTGCCAGCGCCTTCGCCCTGGGCAGCGTGATCCTGGCCGCCAAGCCCCCGGACGAAAGCCACCCCTACGGCCACGGCAAGATCTCGTTTTTCTCGGCCGGCTTCGAGGGGGCCCTGATCATCGTCGCCGCCCTGGGGATTTTCAAGGTGGGCATCACGGGGCTGCTGGTGCCGCGGCCCCTGCCCGCGCTCCAGACGGGGATGCTGCTGCTGCTGGCGGCCAGCGGGGTCAACCTCCTGCTGGGGCTGGGGCTGGTGAGGGTCGGGCGTGGTACCGATTCCCTGGTGCTGTTGGCCGACGGCCAGCACCTGATCACCGATGTCTACACCTCCGCCGGGGTGTTGGCGGGCCTTTGGCTGGTCCATTTGACCGGCTGGTACTGGCTGGACGGGGCTGTCGCCTGCCTCTTGGGTCTGAACATCCTGGTGACCGGTGCGAAGCTGGTGCGGCAAGCCTTTTCCGGGCTGATGGACGCCGCCAACCCCCAGCTCTTGGCGCGCATCGCCGCCCTGATCCAGCGGCACCGCGAAGCGCTTTGGATCGACATCCACCAGCTGCGGGCATGGAAATCCGGAGACTACGTCCACATCGATTTTCACCTGATCCTGCCCCGGGACCTCTCCCTGGAAAAAGCCCACCGCGAGGCCGAGGCCCTGGAAGCCCTGCTGATGGCGGAATTCGGCCCGCGGGCCAGCGTTTTGATCCACATGGACCCCTGCCGGGAGCCCGAATGCCCGGTCTGCCGGCAGACCCGCTGCGAGCTGCGCACGGCCTCGGCTGAACCCCAGGTGCCGTGGCAGTCGGGCGATTTGACCGCCAGCGGGCGGCCGGCCGAACGGGGGCCCTCCCCCCCGACGGGCGGCACCGGGCCCGAAGGCGGCCGCGGGGATTGACTTTTGCCTCTGTCGCCGTTAGAGGTGGGGGCTCGGCGGTCGGCCGCCTGCGGCGCCGCCCGGAACCCATCACCACCCAAGGAGCCATACCCGTGAAGCGATCCATGTTGATCTACATCGCGGCCGTGCTGATCGCGAACTACACCGCCACCTGGTTCATCCCCCTGCCGCTTTTTGGCCTGGTTTCGGTGGGGACCCTGGTTTTTGGCATCACCTTCACCCAGCGCGACCGGGTCCACCGCCATGGGCGCAAAGCGGTCTACACCATGATCCTCGCGGCCGCGGCCGGAATGGTGCTGGAGTCCCTTCTGTTGGGGGTTCCGTGGCGGATCATCGGCGCCAGTTTCATCGCCATCGTTCTCAGTGAAACCGCCGACACCGAGGTTTATCAGAGGCTTTTGGCGCGCCCCTGGCTGCAGCGGGTGACCGGCTCCAACCTGGTCAGCATCCCCCTGGACAGCCTGCTGTTCAACCTCATCGCCTTTGCCGGGGTGTTTGCCCCGGGCATGCTGACGGCCATTATTTTCGGTGAGATCGTCGCCAAGTTCGCCACCGGCGGTCTGGTGGCCCTCTACAAGGTCCCGGCCGAGGGGCAGTTGCCGGCGGCGGCCGGCCCGCTGGCGAGCTAGACCGCTCCCGCGCCGGCCGCCGGCCTGCGTCCCGGCACGACCGTTACCCATTCAGGGACTGCGCGCTGGGGCGTCCCCGCCGTGGGCTCAGAAAGGCAGGATGCCAGTGTAGTTTCCGGGGGTGATGCGCCGCAGTTCGGCTTTGACGGCTTCCGGCACCGCCAGGGTGGCGATGAAATCGGCGATGGCGCGGCGGTCGATGGTGGCGTGGGTCCGGGTGAGGGCCTTTAAAGCCTCGTAGGGTTCGGGATAGCCTTCGCGGCGCAGGATGGTCTGGATGGCCTCCGCCACCACCGCCCAGTTGCGCTCCAGGTCGGCGGCGATCGCCGCCGGGTTGAGGATCAACTTGTCGAGTCCCTTGGCCAGCGATTTCAGGCCGATCAGGGTGTGGGCGATGGGGACCCCGATGTTGCGGATCACCGTCGAGTCGGTGAGATCGCGCTGGAGCCGGGAAATGGGGAGCTTGGCCGCCAGGTGGCTGAAGATGGCGTTGGCAAGGCCCAGGTTGCCCTCGGAGTTTTCAAAATCGATGGGGTTGATCTTGTGGGGCATGGCCGAGGAGCCGATTTCGCCGCTGCGGATCTTCTGCTGGAAATAGTTCAGCGAGATATAGCTCCAGATGTCGCGGTCGAGGTCGATCAGGATGGTGTTGATGCGCTTGAGGGCGTCGCAGAAGGCCGCCAGGTTGTCGTAAGGCTCGATCTGGGTGGTGACCGGGGTGCGCTGGAGGCCCAGGGCTCCGGCCACCAGGCGGTCGGCGAAGGCCATCCAGTCGATCCCGGGGTAGGCCACGTGGTGGGCGTTGAAGTTCCCGGTGGCCCCGCCGAACTTGGCCGAAAAAGGTATGGCTTGCAGGAGCGCCAGCTGCCGGCGCAGCCGGTCGACGAAAACATAGAGCTCTTTGCCCAGGCTGGTGGGCGAGGCCGGTTGCCCATGGGTGCGGGCGAGCATCGCCACCGGCTTCCATTCCTCGGCCTTGCGCGCCAGGGCGGCGACGACCTCGGCCAGAGCAGGTCCCAGAACCGCATGCCAGGCGGTCTTGAGGGCGTAGGGCAGCGCCGTGTTGTTGATGTCCTGGGAGGTCAACCCGAAATGGATGAACTCTTTGAAGGCCGAAAGCCCCAGGGCGTCGAACCTTTCCTTGAGGAAATACTCGACGGCCTTGACATCGTGGTTGGTGGTCGCTTCGATGGCCTTGACCCGTGCGGCGTCGGCGTCGCTGAAATCCCGGTAAAGGGCCCGCAGCGCATCCCGGCGGTCCGCATCCAGGGCCGGCAGCGGGGGCAGCGGCAGTTCGCACAGGGCGATGAAATACTCCACCTCCACCAGCACCCGGTAGCGGATCAGGGCGCCTTCGGAAAAATAGCCGCCGAGGCCGGCGGTCACGCGCCGGTACCGGCCGTCCACCGGGGATATCGCCTGGAGTGCGCAATCGTCCATACCCGCTCTTTCATCCTGTCGTCGTGGTTTAAAAGGCCCGCCGCAGCGGCCGACGTTCGTCCGCTTGGCGGCAGGGCGGCGGAGTGCGCTGCTGCTGTGAGGGTATATAGAACCAGCGCCGGGGTTGTCAACCGCTTGCCGCAGCGTGCGCCGCGCGTGCCGGAGGCGCCCTGATCACCCGGAGCGGTATAGCGGGTCTGGGGCCCCACCCGGTCCAAGCCCGCCGGTGGCATCTCCGGGGTGCATTCCGGGCGCTGCTGCTGGCCGCCGTCTGCCTGCTGGGGTTTGCCGGCGCCGCCTACGGGTCGCTGTTCCAGAACGAACTCGAGGCGATCCGTCAGCGCGGCACGCTGCGGGTGCTGACCCGCAACGCGGCCACCTGCTATTATCGCGGGGCGCACGGCTACGAGGGCTTCGAGTACGATCTCGCCAAGGCCTTTGCCCGCCACCTGGGGGTGCGGCTGCAGCCTTTGGTGGTGGACACCCTGGGGGAGATGGTGACCCGCCTGATCCGGGGCGAGGCCGATCTGATCGCCTCCGACCTGGTGGTCACCCCGGAGCTCAAAAAACGCGTCGTTTTCGGTCCGGCCTACCGCAAGGTCCGCCAGCAGGTCATCGGCCGGCGGGGCGCGCCCCGGCTCGCGGCGCTTGCCGACCTCGACGGGCGCCCGATCTGGGTCAAGGCCGGCTCCGCCCAGCAGGGTCTGCTGGAGCAGCTGCGGCGGGAGCGGGGCGAGATCGGTTTGATGACGGTTTCCGGTTATGAAACCGAGGAACTCTTGGAAATGGTGTGGCAGAAGATCATCCCGCTGACCGTCGCCGAGTCCAATGTCGTGGCCCTGAACCGGCGCTACTACCCGGAGCTCCTGGTGCACCTGGACCTTCCGGCCGACTGCGAGGTCGCCTGGGCACTGGCGCCGGCCAATTTTCAGCTGCGCAAGGCGCTCCACCGCTGGTTTGCGCGCCCGCAAACCCAGGCCTTGCTCAAGCGGCTCGACCAGCATTACTACGGCCACCTGGAAACCTTCGACTACGTCGACCTGGTCAAATTCCGCAGCCGTATTCAGACTCGGCTGCCGCAGTTCATCCCCTTTTTCCAGACTGCGGCCGAGGAAAACGGTTTCAACTGGCTGCTGCTGGCGGCCCAGGCCTACCAGGAGTCTCACTGGGACCCCAAGGCCAAGAGCTTCACCGGCGTGCGCGGGATGATGATGCTGACCCTGGAAACCGCCAGCGATCTGGGGGTCACCAACCGCTTGGATGCCCGGCAGTCGATCACCGCCGGTGGCCGCTACCTGGCCGATTTACACCGCCGCATCGACCCCGCGGTGCCGGAGCCGGACCGGACCTACATGGCGCTGGCGGCCTACAACGTCGGTTTTGGCCACCTCCAGGACGCCCGCCTGCTGGCCGGCCGGTTGGGCAAGGCGGCCGACACCTGGCCCGGGGTTCGCGACACCCTGCCGCTCTTGCGCCACCGCAAGTACTACCGCGACCTGACCTATGGCTTCGCCCGGGGCGACGAACCGGTGCGCTACGTGGATGCCATCCGGACCTACAACAAAATTCTGGCGCAACAGATGGCGCGCCTCGCCGCCCGTCAGCCCATCGAAAGACGTGAGGTGATTTCAACTGGCCATGGCGACCTGCAGTGAGCGCCCGGACGCAACCCCGGCGGCCGCAGCGGCGCCCCTCGGCGGGACCCTCGGCCGGCTGGGGGCGCTTTACGGTCTCTGGTGGCTGGCCGCCCTGCTGATCCAGACCGCCGGCGCGCCCCTGCGGGGCCTCGGGCCGTCTTTGGGTCCGGCCGCGGCGGTTTTGACCACCGTCTGGATCGCGGCCCAGTCCA